>JAFGGF010000254.1 GCA_016930735.1 Prolixibacteraceae bacterium | reverse complement strand
GGTGATTCTCTGATCAGGGCTGAAGCCTGGCGGGTTGCAGGAAACCTTTACGGGAAACAAAATAATTATAAAAATGCGTTTGACTGGCTTGGAAAAGCAATCGTTTTATCCAGGTCGTTAACCAGTGATAAGGCGCGTCAAATACTTGCCAGGTCGTTGTTAAATCTGGGAGCCCTTTACCATCAGAATGGAGATTTTAACCTTGCCCTGTCCGGTTACCTTGAAGCAGAAAAAATATTTTTTGAGCTTAATGATGTTTCCTGGCTTATAAGGACCTATGCCAGCCTTGGCGACCTTTATGATAAAATCGTTCAACCTGAAAAACGTAAAGAAGTCAATGAAAAAGCATTTTCCCTGGTTTCGGAAACCGATGATCCGCAGGCGTTGATTAAGGCCTATACCTGTGAAGCAAACAATTTGAGCAATGCCGGAAATTTTAACGATGCCATGAAATATTATGAAAAAACAGTAGTTCTGGCTCAGAAAATTAACAACCTCCACCTCGAACATGTAGCTTTTTATAATATGGGATTTGCATACAGCCGCATGGACAACTATAAAAAAGCATTCGAAATGTATGCACAGTCATTTGAATCAGCTAAAAAAGGGAAAAATCTTGCCGATGAAGGAGATGCCCTCTATAAAATGGGATTAATGAAATACTATTCCGAAGATTTTAATGAGTCGCAGAAATATCTTTCAGAAGCTATGCAGGATGCCGATTCGCTGAACTCCAATATCCTCAGACGGAATATTTATGATGTTCTTTATTCATTGGAAGAATCACAGGGCAATTATAAAAAAGCCTACGAATATTTGAATAAATACATCGATATTGAATATGAAATATTTTCGGAAGAAGACCAGCAGCAGGTAAATTACCTTCAGGCACGTTTCGATGCAGAGAAAAAAGAGTTTCAGTTAAATCAGTTAAAAGCCGAAAAAAAGATCCGGGAACTGGTGTTAAAAAAACAGCAGTTGCTGCTGATCATCCTGGGATTATTGTTTGCACTCGGTATTACAATAACCTTTTTCATCATCAGGCGATACCGCTACAATCAAATCCTGGCAGAACAGCAGGCAGAACTACAGGAACAGAAAATCACCCGGCTTGAAAAGGAACGCCAGCTTGTAGCAGCAAAATCGGTACTTAAAGGTGAAGAGGCCGAACGGCGGCGTATTGCCGGCGACCTGCACGATGGCCTTGGAGGATTATTATCAGGATTAAAGATTAACTTATCATTTATGAAAGAAAATACAATTCTGTCAGGTGAGCAGGTAAATGCTTTTAACAATGTATTGTTGTTACTCGATACTTCAATAACAGAGTTAAGGCGGATTGCTCATAATATGATGCCGGAATCGCTTTTGCAATATGGTTTAAAAACTGCATTGGATGATTTTTGCAGCCAGGTTTTTTCACATGGCAGGCCGGAAATAATATTCAGCTTTTTTGGCGAAAATATCCGGTTTGGCTATGACCTCGAACTGACTGTATACAGAATTTCACAGGAGTTGATAAACAATGCTGTAAAATATAGCAATGCAAATCGTATCGATGTTCAGCTTTTTGCCGAAAAAGAACGGATAAACCTTCAGGTTTTTGATAATGGTAAAGGATTTGATACAGAGCACTATAAAGCCGAATCGGAAGGAAAAGGACTGCGAAATATTGAAGCCAGGGTAAAAGCTTATGGAGGAAATTTGGAAATTATCAGCCAACCGGGCCAGGGGACTGAAATTTTTGTGGAATTTAATTTAATTTAGTAGAAATTTCTTAACGAAATTTCTATGGTAAAAAAAGTACTGATTGTTGAAGACCACCCCATCGTTACTGAAAGCCTGACCCGTTTGATTTCCGAATCAGGGATGGGGCTGGAATGTACGCATGCCGAAACAGGGAAGAAAGGCCTGGCCTGCCTTAACGGAAGCCACATAGATATCGTTTTGCTGGATATTAACCTCCCCGACATTACCGGACAGGAATTCTGCAAAATTGCACGTTCTCGGTTCCCGCAACTAAAAATTCTTGCAATTACTTCCTTAACTCAGCGATTTGTGGTAGATCAAATGTTACAGTGCGGGGCAAACGGATTTATACTTAAAACTTCAGATACTTCAGAAATTATAAATGCAATCAAACAGGTTCTTGAAGGTGAACAATACCTTGGTTCCGGAGTAAGGGAACTAATAAAGGGGAAATCAGTCGAAAGCTCCGGACTGCCTGCTCTTACCAAACGTGAAATTGAAATTCTGATGCTTATTGCGGACGGCCTGACCAACCAGGAAATTGCAGCCCAATTGTACATAAGTAGTTCAACTGTAGATAGCCACCGGAAAAACCTGCTTCTTAAATTTAATGCCAAAAATACAGCTATTCTTATTAAAACAGCAGTTTCAAAAGGAATTATCAGTTAAAACATCTTTCCCTGTTTTAAAATATTGTACAGCTTAAATTATTGCGTACATAGCCACTACAAAGGTCTTAATTGAAGTAAAAAAAATAATCTTCATATAAAAAAAAAGGCAGGTTGTTAGCCTGCCCTGGTCTGTATTACAGAATTGATTTATTATCTGATTACAACTTTTTCAACCTGCGCCGGAGCGTTTTCAGATTCAATCTTTAACAAATAAATTCCATGACTAAGGTTTTCTACCTGTAACCGGATTTTACTACTGAACTGTTTTTTCATAATTTGCTCACCAGTCAGGTTATATAAAGATACAACGTGGAGATCGTTTCCACCTGTTTCAATATTTATAAAGTTGTTTGTTGGATTCGGATATACAGAAAGTATCTGTTCCCTGTTTAAAGGTGCTTCGGTAACGTTTACCGATGAATAATAATAGTTGGCTTTTGTATCAAATACCCATTGATTGTTTTCCCATCTCGAATCGGTAACAACAGTAACCATGTTCCCGATATTTTCCAATGCATCAAAATAAGAGTAAATGTACGGATAAAGTATCTGTGAGCCTGAATAGGATGTATTGTAAGTCACTTCTGTTTTTGAATTTTGGATCCATTCGTTGCCGTTTATTCCGTCATAAAAAACCATCGAGGTTAAGTTGCCATGTACATCATAGGTGTATTCCTCCATTTCAGAAGCCACCCATGATTGTGGATCATTGCTCCATGTATAATATTTATATGTAAGTTGATAGTGGCTTCCGTTGAATGTGTATTCTTCCTTACTGCTGTTTATCCAACTGCCGGTGCCGGCATCCCAGTCGTAACTTTGGACGAGTGTATTATCTCCGCTTGCATTGTAGGTATAAACATCCTTTCCTGAATAAGTAAGAGAAAAAGTCATATAATTCAGCGAAGATATAATTTCCTGGGTGACATCGCCATTGCCGTTATAAGTATATTCATACCTGTAGAACAGCATCCACATGTCTTCTCCCATATTTATGGAATATTCCGATTTGACCATGTTCCCCCCGGAATATACATTTTCCGTTTTCGAGAAAAGGGACCAGTCGTTTAAATCAGTATCCCAGCCATAATTGGTTTCAAGAGTAACCTGTCCTCCAGTATTATAAGTGTATAAAATTTTTGAACCTGTAACCAATGCTGCTGCATCATCATCCCAGAAATATATAATCATCTGTGTTACCTGATGGCCGGCATTGTAGGTATAAACCATTTTGTATTTTTCCACCCATCCTGCAGTTACAAGGGTATCCCATTCATAATTATGATAAACCATAATATAACCTGACGCATCGTATTCATAGCTATCCCTGGTATCAGGTATCCGTCTATTTAATTCGTCACTGAATGCATACGATTCATAGGTTGTATTCCTTCCAT
>JAFGGF010000253.1 GCA_016930735.1 Prolixibacteraceae bacterium | reverse complement strand
TTTTTCGTTGTTTTTAAGAACCGATATTGATTCCTGTCCAAGCGTAAAAAAGGGTAATGAAATAAATACTACAACAAATATTAGTTTTGGTTTTATCATTATTTATTATTGAAATAAAGCGCCGCAAAAATATAAAATGAGCTGAATTTTCATCAACTCATTTTATATTCATTTTTATTGGTTTAGATTTTATAATGTTATTAAAAGTAAAAGGTGAATTCCTATTTATATTTTACCACTCTTTGATCGTTAATTACCCCGCTCCAGTTCAAACCAAAAGCAAAATCATAGGTATTCCCTTCTGAATCGGTATAGCATTCCATATCCCTGGGCACATCCTCATTCTGCACTTCAACCGTTTTCATATTGGCAGGCATCTGCATAGGCAGTAATCCGGAAGGTTCTGATTTACCTGAAATTATATCCATGATTGCCTGGTCTTGTATCCCAAAACTTATCAGAATGGCATCAGCATTTTTTTCAAATTCAGCAAAAACCATTGGATTTGAAACATTTACAACTACGATCACAGGTTTATCCTCCATCTCCTTTTTCGTAGTCTGGACTAAATCAAGGTCGGTAGAATTTACAGCTTTTGTTTTTTTGCCCATATACGAACGGTTGGTAAAATTTTCCAGAGGATGGCCACCGGCAATACTAACTTCCCTTGCATATTCTGCAACGTATTCTCCATATTGCAAGCTTATCGGCACATAACCGTTTCCGCCTTTTTCAACCTCTTCGCTGCTGTACCCACTCCCGCCACTTGGGCTATCGATAAAAACCAGTGCATAATCAGCTTCTTCCGGATTATCAGTAATATTGGCATATTTCCGAACAATTTCGAGGTTTACAGGGTAATCCCAACGAGCTTCACCACCTCCAAAACCAAACATTCCACGGCTGGCAGGAAAATACTTTTTCGGGATATAAACAGTCGCATTTTCTTTTAACGGTAAAACATTTCCTGCGTTTTTAAGCAATACAACCGATTTTACCTGAGCCTCATATCCGGCCGCCATAAATTCGGGATTACCCACTGTGTTTTCGGTTTTTAATGTTTCAAGGTATGGATTTTCAAACAATCCTGTCCTGAATATATTTCTCAGGAGCCTGACTGCCGATTGTTCAAAACGTTCACGCATAAACTGTTCCCCATGTTCTTCAATTCCCATATTATAAGCTTCAATTACAGGTCCCATGTCGTTATTGCCCCCAAACTGGTCAACCCCTGCCATAATAATTTTATAATGCCTTTCAGCTATACTCAGGTTCTCAGCACCCCAGCATGTCCTTCCGAAGTCCATCATGGAATTATTATCGTTTGTGATTCCCCAATCAGTACAAATAACACCATCGTAACCGTACTCACCCCTAAGCAGGTCGTTAATTATATATTTACTGTAAGAATTGCCTACATTCTCACCATATTTTTTATCCATATTGAATGAAATGGTATAATAGGGCATTACAGCTGAAGCCATTCCTGTTTTACCATTCAGTTTGAAAGCTCCTTCAGTAAACGGAATCAGGTGTTCATCAAAATTATTACCCGGGTAAACTGCATATTTTCCATAAGCAAAATGAGCATCCCTGCCACCTTCTTCAGGACCACCACTCGGCCAGTGTTTAACCATTGCATTCACACTTTGATACCCCCAGCCTCCGTTTATTTCGGCGTCACCTTCCGAGGTTTGAAAGCCATCAACATAGGCCCGAGCCATATCTTTATCGAGTTGGGGATCTTCACCAAAAGTCCCGTTAAAACGCCCCCAGCGGGGTTCCGTTGCCAGGTCGATCTGTGGTGACAAAGCTGTTGCAATTCCCAACGCACGGTATTCCTTTGAAGCAATATCCCCAAAATTCCGGACAACTTCAGGATCGAAAGTGGCTGCTAACCCAAGTGACGAAGGCCACATTGAAATATCACCCCCTGCACCGGCATTAAATTCGGCACTTGCTGATGTGCCATGCCGGGGATCGGAACTTGTATTTCCGGGAATTCCCAATCCTATTCCTTCAAGCAAAGCCTGCATATTGTTATTCCATTGAGCTGCAATTGCAGGTGATTCAACCATTGTAATCAGTACATGACGTAAATTGTCTTCGGTAAGGAATTGTTTTTGCTGGTCTGTCAGATCGCTGGCTTTGGCACCACTTTCATCAAAGGATTTCCCATCGTATGTTGCCCTTCCGAAAGGCCCTCTTCCACCTGCCGGGATCGATTGGTGCGCACTGTACAACATCAAGCCTGCAATTTGTTCAACCGACATTTTTGATGCCAGGTCTTTTGCCCGCTCATCAGCCGGTAATCGCCAGTCTTCATAGATATCCAGTTCCCCGTTTTTATTTAGATCCTTAAAGGCAAATCCTTTTTCTTCAATTATTTTAATACCTGATTTTGGTGAATAACCAAGTGTTTGCCCCCCATTGTTATAAACGACGTTAAAATCTCCTTGATTTTCTTCTGTCCATTTTGGTCCGCATCCGCTTGCAAAAATTATTACAATAATTCCGGAGAGGATTGCTATTATTTTACTGCTTTTACAATACATGATATGTTTATTTTAAATTTATTCTGAAATATTTGATCTGTAAAATTCATCCAGAAATCTGAGCAGGCCCAGGTCAGGAAGCTCGCCTGATATAATTTCAGCATTAAAAAAGATTGATTTCAGGTTATCGGGAGTACATGCTTCCCATGTTGGCAGTCCTGCTCCATTCGGATTGCCCTTAGCAGCAAAATTTACCCAATAATCCGACATTTTATCGGCAAGTTTAAAATCGGTTTCGCTCCATGGGCGAGGGCTCATTTTCAGGTTATTATATGCATACGGAACTTCTCCGGTGTGAAAAGCACCATGATCCGACATCCCGTCCGCAAAAGGTAAATCCCTGTCAAACCTGTACATATATACCTTTGATTTTGCAGTCTGGTTCTGGAGCATCATCCATTCATACGATTGAAGTCCGAATGTTTGTAAAACTCCCAGTGCATTCTGAATCTTAATTGCATCTTCATCGGTAGAAAAAGGGAACAATTCCAGAAATACATCTGCTTTTTCGCCAAAACGCTGTTTTACCTGTTCCCTGAAAACACCCGCTGGTTGCGGAGGGCCGCCAAAGCCTTCATCTTCATTCCATCCCAAAATTAATGGAACGTCATTCTGATTCCCTTTTGAAAAAATGCTGATCATAGATTCAGGTATTACATATCCATCGACAATAGGTGAACCCGGGCCTCTTGCTGCCAGGATATCTTCAGCAGTTTTAGCCCTTAATTCAGCAATGGAACCGGCACCAAGTGATTCGGCCCATTTTTTACCGGCTTCTTCTGCCTGCTGCAAACCATTTCCTCTTGCCAGACTGCTTGAAGGCAATATAGCTCCACCACTTTCCGCTATTGCCCTGTGAAACAATCCATTTGTCAAAGGTGATGCAACCAGGTAATTTATACTAAAGGCCCCTGCCGACTGGCCGGCAATTGTAACATTAGCCGGATCGCCACCAAATGCTTCTATATTTTTATTTACCCATTTGAGGGCTTCTATCTGATCCAGTAACCCATAATTTCCTGATGAATTATAACCGGATTCAGCTGTTAACTCCGGATGTGCTAAAAAGCCCAGTACCCCTACCCTGTAATTAATGGTTAAAAAAACAAGCCCTTTTTTTGCCATCTCCTCACCATCGTAAACAGGGACGGCGCCTGAGCCACTTGTAAATCCTCCACCATAAATATAAACAAATACCGGACGTTTTTCGCCTGCATTTTCGGCGCCTGTCCAAATGTTCAGATATAAACAATCTTCACTTAATGGCTCTTTGGGAGCAATAAACTCCTGTGTCCACATCATAAACGGTACAGGTGTCCCCTGTATCGGACTGGCTGAAAATTTTGTACATTCCCTGATTCCTTCCCATTTTTCGGCAGGTTGTGGTGCTTTCCATCGCAAATATCCTACTGGAGGTGCAGCAAAAGGAATTCCCTTAAAAACTGTAATCCCTGAAGATTCGATGTACTCACCCCTTACCTTTCCGTTCTCTGTTTCCACAAGTTCTTTCACAGGAACAATTTTACTACATCCGGCAAAAAAACCGAGGAATACAATAGTAATACAAAAGAAGTAAATTAGTTTCATTGGTTAATTAGGTATTAGTTTAATGTTAATACTATCCTCCCCCTGGTTTATCAGGGAAGGATAGTATGATGGTATTAAAATTTTATTTACCGTTCAACTTATCAAAATCATGTTCCGGAACCAATGCTTTTGTAACCGTTCCGGCAACAATCTGATTTTTAACAGTAAATTTAGCTGATTCTTTAATATCAAGTGCAGATGCACCCACTTTAATTGTATAGTCGCCAGCATCGGCAACCCAGGATGAAATTGTTTCATCAAACGATGCCAGTTCTTCTGAATTAACTGTGAATTTTAATGTTTCACTGACTCCGGGTTTTAACAGTTTTGTTTTTCCAAATGCAATCAGTTCCTGAACCGGTTTATTCAATTTTCCTTCGGGAGCACTGCAATAAACCTGAACCACTTCACGGCCAGCCACTTTCCCTGTATTTTTCACTTTTACTGAAATTTCCAATTTCCCGTCAAATTCATTTGAGTCCAATTTCAAATCACTGTATTCAAAAGTTGTATATGATTTCCCATATCCAAATTCATAGGCAACAGAAACTTTGTAAGTATTATAATAACGATAGCCTACATAAATATCTTCCTCATAAACTACTTCCCATGGAACTCGGCGCATAAATGAGAATCCTGATTGATCGGGAGTATTGTCAGCAGTTCCTTCCTTTTTTATTTCATACCCCGGGAAATTTTTAGCGGTTGGTGCATCATCATATGACACAGGCCAGCTGATTGCCAGTTTCCCTGATGGATTTACTTTCCCTTTCAGGATGTCGACAATGGAGTTCCCTGCTTCCTGCCCAGGCTGCCATGCGCAAAGGATTGCATCGGGAGCGTCCCTCCAGCTTGCTGTTTCAATAACACCCCCGATATTCAGGATTACAACTGCTTTTTTCCCTTTACTATGGAAAGCTTCAGTTACATTACTTATCATCTCCTTTTCGGTATCAGTCAGGTAAAAATCACCGGGTTCGGCTTTACGATCGCCGCCTTCACCTGCATTTCGTCCGATGGTAATAAGTGCAATGTCGTTTTGAGATGCCATTTTTTTGGCAAGTTCTTCTGAAACAGCCATTTCTGCAACCGGTTCATTACCTCCCATTAATGCTGCAATCGGATTGGAAGGGCGTTTATTTTTGGCTTTTTCTGCTTTTATATAATCCTCATAAATGCCGGTCAGTTCAACATCCGGAGTAAGTCCGTTATTTTTTAAACCGTCGAACATTGTAATGGTATATGCTTCGTTAACATCGCCGCTACCTGTTCCTCCTGAAACAATATTCAATGATGTAGCACCAAAGGAAGCAACTTTTTTAACCGATGAATTTAAAGGCAGTGCATCCTTTTCATTTTTAAGCAGAACCATTCCGTCAGTTGCAGCCTGACGTGTAACTTCTGCATGAGCTTTCAAATCGGGTTTTCCATACTTATATCCATTGTAGCGTGGTGTTTTAATCATAATTTTAAGTACTTTTTCAATGTTGCGATCGAGTACCGATTCATCAAGCTTGCCATTTTTAACAGCTTCAACCAGCAAATTAATCTGATTCGGAGAGCCTGGCATAATTACATCATTTCCGGCAATCATCTGGGCAACTACATCACTGCCACCACCCCAGTCAGTCATTACATAACCTTCGAATCCCCAGTCATCTCTCAGGATTTTTGTTAACAGGTCATGGTTTTCAGAGGTATAGAGTCCGTTAACTTTATTATATGACGACATAACTGTCCATGGTTTTCCCTCTTTAACTGCAATTTCAAATCCTTTTAAGTAAAGCTCCCTTAATGCACGTTCACTTACAACAACATTTGCCGACATACGTTGTGTTTCCTGGTTATTAACGGCAAAGTGTTTGATTGAAGTTCCTACGCCATTCGACTGAATGCCTTTTACCATTGCCGCAGCCATTTTACCTGTTACCAAAGGATCCTCTGAATAATATTCAAAATTTCTTCCGCAAAGCGGATCACGCTGAAGGTTCATTCCCGGTCCGAGAATAACATCTGCTCCATATTCCAGGACCTCCTGCCCCATCGCTTTGCCTATACTTTCAACCAACTCAGTATCCCATGTTGAAGCCATAACAGTTGCAATTGGGAACGCTGTACAATAATACGTGTTTTTATCACCGCTCCTTATTGGAGAAATTCTCAGCCCTGCAGGCCCGTCAGCCAATACCTGGGTTGTAATACCTTTTTCAGGGAATTCAGAAGTAAATCCTGCTGCACCCGGCAAATAAGTACGAACTTTATCTACCATTTTTGTATAAGGAGTTTCTTCCTGTGGAGCACCGCGCCTTCCAAAACCTGCAGGCATCCTGTCTCTTAATAAATCCGGTATCGGGAAAAACATCCCGGTACCAACCAGTAACTGGGCTTTTTCTTCAAGTGTTAATGAAGAAATTATACTACTGATACTTTTTCCC
>JAFGGF010000252.1 GCA_016930735.1 Prolixibacteraceae bacterium | reverse complement strand
CAATCTGTTATTGTTTCTTATAATCAAGAATCAGAAAAAACACAAGGCCTGCAAATAAGGCAGAAAACAACGACAATGCGACAATAAACCACCTGACGGGATATGATTTTTTATCAGCAGGGATCGGAGTTTCTACTATATGGGAATAGGTTATTTTTTTATTTGCTTCCTCCAGAGCGATAACCTTCGTTTCAATCATCGAATCAATTTTCATTTTAGTATCTAAATATCTATTTTCAATTATTTGAGCATCAATGCCGTAATCTTTTAAATTTTCAAATTGTGATTTCAGAAATTCATTCGATGATTGATTATTTGAATTTTTTATAAACGATCTCATATATGATCGGGTTACTTCTTTTGCTTGATTATTATAATTAAATATATTATAGTTTTTACGGAACATATCGTATTTTGGCTGAAGAGTATCAAGTTCAGAATATTTCTGACGAAGGCGTCTATTGGTTAGTTTTATTATTTCCAAGTATTTCACAGCATGCATTTGTGCAACTTTGATATTAAGGAATGAAATGATCGAATCGCACATTGCACAAGCCTGTTGTGGATCTTCGTCAAACACCCTGATTTCTACTGTCTCAAACTCAGTTTTACTGGTATTAACATTAGAATTATAAATTTCTATCATTTGAGTAATAAAGTGCGGATCTTCACGGTTTATACCGTACTCTTTTTCAAGGTTAAAGGCATCAAACATCCTGAGTTTGATATCACGTGAGTTCAAAATTTCCAGTATTTGCTCCGTTGCCGATTCTTTGCTGAATGTAAAAATGTTCCTAGTTGGATAAATACGGGCAGTGGATTTGTATTTGGGTGTAATAAATTTTGGCCCTGAAAAAAACGCAGAAATAATTATGGCAAGAATTCCAATAATTATAAAATGAAATTTCCTTTTCCAGATAATATCCAGAATCCTCTGATTATTAAAAAAATCTTTCATATAGTTTGATTAAGTTTTAAGTAGCAATTGTTGAACGGATTTTATTCACATTTATTATTTACTTTATCTAAAAAATAAGGATTATTCAACTTTAATAAGGTAGTAATTCTTTTTACCTTTTTGTGCCAGTATATAATTTCCACCAATTAAATAATCTCTGCTGATCAGTAATTCAGTATCTGTTATTTTTTCTTTATTAATACTTAGGCCGTTACCTTGAATGGTTCTTCGTATTTCTCCTTTCGACGGGAAAACTTCGGCTTTTTCAGTAAGGAAATCAACCACGTTAATTCCGGAATCCAGTTCAGATTTTGCCACACTAAAAACCGGGACACCATCAAAAACAGCAAGGAAAGTTTTTTCATCCAGTTTTTTCAATTGTTCAGCAGTTCCACTACCAAACAGAATCTGCGATGCCTCAGCTGCCATTTCATAATCCGATTGAGAATGTACCATAACCGTAATTTCTTCGGCAAGTTTTTTCTGCAGTATCCTTAAATGTGGGGCATCCTTATGTTCTGAAATTAATTTTTCTATTGTATCCTTATTAAGGAGTGTAAAAACTTTAATATATTTTTCGGCATCTTCATCAGAGGTATTTAACCAGAACTGGTAAAAAGCATAAGGTGTTGTTTTTTCAGGATCAAGCCATATATTTCCATGCTCTGTTTTCCCGAATTTTCCACCATCTGCTTTGGTAATCAGAGGAATTGTCAATGCAAAAGCATCACCTCCAGATTTCCGGCGGATCAGTTCGGTTCCGGTGGTAATATTGCCCCACTGGTCAGAACCACCCATCTGAAGTTTGCAGTTCATATTATCGTATAACCACAGGAAATCGTAACCCTGGACCAACTGGTATGTAAATTCAGTAAATGACATTCCAACTTTTGATTCAGTACTTAATCGTTTTTTCACCGAATCTTTTGACATCATATAATTAACAGTAAGGTGTTTCCCGATATCGCGAATAAATTCGAGGAATGTGTAATCTTTCATCCAGTCGTAATTATTAACCATAACGGCAGCATTGGGCTCCCCTGAATTAAAGTCCAGGAATTTTTCAAGCTGGGCTTTCATTCCATCCAGGTTCTTCTGAAGTGCAACTTCATTCAGGAGGTTTCTTTCCTGGGATTTCCCTGAAGGATCGCCTATCATCCCGGTCGCACCACCAATAAGAGCTATGGGTCTGTGCCCAGCAAGTTGAAACCGTTTTAAAAGCATTATCTGGGCAAAACTGCCAACATGCAAAGAATCAGCAGTCGGGTCAAAACCAATGTATGCCGATGTCATTTCTTTTTGTAACTGTTCATCCGTTCCGGGCATCATATCGTGAAGCATGCCTCTCCACTTCAGTTCATCAATAAAATTCATATCTGAAAATTTTCGCAAAGATATAAAATACAGTGTGGTTAAAAACTAATATCAGGTTTTTTGGTTGCTTTGGGTTAAATTATTGCAAGTGCATTTAACATGGCAACCATAACTACACTCCAAAGGACAAAATAATAAATAAAACTTATCCCGATCCATTTTAATATGGTTTTGCCAATACCCTGTTTGTAAAAGTTTTTTAATGCCATCAAAAAGTAAACTCCGCACAACAAGGTTAATATTAATGGGACAGCATCGCTTACATTATTAAATATCAGATAAATAAGCATGATAATAGTTACTACCAGAAACCAGAATGAATGGACATGGATTGAAAAAATCAGGTGCCGCACATAATGTTGTTTTCTCCTGATATAAAACAATTTGAGGATCAGGGCAAAAATAGGGAGCAACAGGAAAAAGGCATAGGATATATATTTTAATATCCGGGCCATAGCCTGCTCAGGCGACCTGCATAAACGGATGTAAGTCTGGTATTTTTTCCTCTTTTTAGGATCGGTTATTTTTTCCAGCTTGTTTTCAAGTTGGTCAGCGAGCTCAAGCAATGATGACTTCAGATTATTTGAATCGCGTAAGGTGGCAAAATCAAAATTAAAATCCTTTTCAACACCTTCAACAGCAAGTATCGAATCCAGGTTTTGTGGCATATTCAAAAGCAATGAATCGCGCAGTGTTTCATTCTTTCCATTTCCTAACAGCACTTTTCCTTTATTTATATCGTTTTCCAAAGCTTTTGACAAACCCTTATCGGTAAAATACTGTAGTAAAAGGAACATTACAAAACTCAGGAAAATAAAATTCCTGAAAGGTGGAGAGTACCTGATCCTGCGGCCGGCAAAAAATTCTTTGGTTAAAAAACCAGGCCTGGTTGCAAGTTTCCAGAAAGTATTAAAGAAGCGTGAATCAAAAGCTGTAATATTTCCGAGGAAATCATAAATCACGAATGAAAAAGGGCGGTCAAATTCTTTTGCAGGCTGGCCACATTCGGGGCAGTAATGCCCTTTGTAAAAAGTCTGGCAATTTCCACAGGTTATTTCCGGGGATTCCTGTTTTTCTTTTTTCCTGACGGATTTAAACCACTGTTGTATTCTGGGTTGTTTTAGCGCCATTTTCGTATTTTATGTCCTTGACCCAATCTTCAATAAAAGGAAATATTGCCGGGGCAAAATTCCTGATTGGCTGATATAACTTTGATTCAGCTTTTTTGTTTTCCGGTAAAATACTGACATCCCGGTCAATCCTGTCTAAAACAACCAACAAAACACTTAAAATCAAAGCCGATTTTAAAACACCGAAAATGATACCTGCAAGGCGGTTTAAAAATCCTAGCATGGCAGCTTCAATTACCTTATCAACTACACTGCCAACTATATGTACCAGAATTACTATTACAACAAATGTGATTATTAATGATGCTACGTTCAGGTGGTCCCAGTGCCAGTTAAAATTTTCAACCAGGAAATCAGCTGTAATATCCGAAAACTCAAAAGCGCCCCAGATCCCAAGAATCAGAGCAGCAAGAGAAGCCAGTTCAGAAACCAGGCCTTTTTTAAATCCGCTTATTGCTGCAAACAACAATAAAACAAAAAGTATAATATTAATATAGTTCATAAAGGTTGATAATGTTTTCAATTAGTAACAATAAAAATAGGAAAATATTTTATTATGCAATCCTGCCAATAAATTATTCATAAATTTGAGGCTGATCACTAACAGTATATTAATATGTCATTAATCAATTCTCTGATAAACTGGTTCAACATAAAAAGGATATATCAGATGGAGCTTTACAGGGAACACCCGCATGAGATCCAGCGTGAAGTTTTGTTCGACCTTTTAAGTAAATCTTCAGGTACTGAATGGGGGAAAAAGTACGATTATAAAAATATCACATCAGAACAACAGTTTAAGTCAAGTGTGCCGGTTCAGGATTATAACGACTTAAAACCTTATGTTGAGAGGCTGAGGATTGGCGAAAAAGATATTCTCTGGCCAGGCGAAGTCAAATGGTTTGCAAAATCGTCGGGAACCACAAGCGATAAAAGCAAGTTTATCCCGGTAACCAAGGAGTCGCTTGAAGACTGCCACCTTCGTGGTCCGAAAGATGTGTTTGCCCTTTATATCAGAAATAATCCCTATTCAAAAGTATTAAAAGGAAAGTCGCTCACGCTTGGAGGAAGCCACCGGGTGAATAATTTTAACAACAATTCTTACTACGGAGACCTTTCAGCTATTTTAATTGAGAATGTTCCCGTTTGGTCCGATTTTATCAGGACACCTTCAACAGAGATTGCATTGATCGAAGAATTTGAAGAAAAAATTGACAAGATTATTGAATCATCACTTGATCTAAATGTTACCTCATTTGCCGGTGTCCCTTCCTGGTACCTTGTGTTGTTTAAAAAAGTACTGGAAGTGACAGGGAAGAATAATATTCTGGAAGTATGGCCCAATATGGAGGTTTTTATTCATGGTGGTGTTAATTTTAATCCTTATCGCGGACAATACAGGAAACTTATTCCATCTGATCAGATGCATTACATGGAAACATACAATGCTTCCGAAGGTTTTTTCGGAATTCAGGATAATCCGACACGCGACGATATGTTGCTGATGCTCGATTACGGGATTTATTATGAATTTATCCCAATGGAAGACTGGGGTTCTGCTAACCCAACCGTATTGTCTTTGGGCGAAGTTGAGATTAATAAAAACTATGCAATTGTTATTTCTACAAATGGAGGGTTGTGGCGCTATTTAATTGGTGATACAATCCAGTTTACCTGCAAATATCCCTTTAAAATTAAAGTAACCGGAAGGACAAAACATTTTATCAATGCCTTTGGGGAGGAGGTAATAATTGATAATGCAGAACAAGCTGTTAAAGTTGCATGTGAAAGGACAGGGGCAATCGTACACGAATATACAGCCGGGCCTGTATTTATGGGAGATAACCAGAAAGGTGCACACCAATGGATTTTTGAGTTTGACAAAGAACCTGATGATCTGGAACATTTTATAAATGCTTTGGACAATACCCTGAAAACACTTAATTCAGATTACGAAGCCAAGCGCCATAAAAACCTGACACTGGAAAAACCTCATATTCAGCTTGCTCCAAAGGGAACGTTTTATCAGTGGATGAAGCAACGGGGTAAAATCGGAGGGCAGAACAAAATCCCCAGGCTGGCAAACGACCGGAAATATCTTGATGAGTTGTTAAAACTTATTTGACCTTATCAACAATCAGTAATAATAAAAGGAATATTTTTGTACTTTAGAAAATAAAAATTTAAGATATGCATATTGCTGTTGCAGGAAATATTGGAGCCGGTAAAACTACTCTTGCCGAACTTCTGGCTAAACATTATGGATGGATACCATATTACGAAGACGTGGATGAAAATCCATACCTGAACGACTTTTATAACGACATGCAACGTTGGTCGTTTAACCTTCAGGTGTTTTTCCTGAATTCGAGATTTAAACAAATATTAAGGATCAGGGAATCGGCGAAAACTATTATTCAGGATCGGACAATTTATGAAGACGCTGAAATTTTTGCGCCAAACCTGCACGCAATGGGGCTGTTAAGCACACGTGATTTTAATAATTACAAAACCCTTTTCGATTTGATGATCAGCCTGGTTGAACCACCTGATTTACTCGTTTATTTGCGGGGATCGATACCAACCCTGGTTAATCAGATTCAGAAAAGGGGGAGGGAGTATGAAAATTCGATCAGGCTCGATTACCTGAAAGAGTTGAATACACGTTATGAAAAATGGATCTCCGGATATAAAATGGGCAAACTATTAATTATCAATGTTGATGATATTGATTTTACTACCCGCCCGGAAGACCTTAGTTTTGTAATTGATAAGATCGATGCACAGATACACGGGCTGTTTTAGACAATGGATATTTGATTTTGGATATTAGATGCCGGATTTGTTGCTTATAAATTCATAGATATCCCCTTGAGGGGATTATAGGGGTGATTT
>JAFGGF010000251.1 GCA_016930735.1 Prolixibacteraceae bacterium | reverse complement strand
TTTACAGTTTAACGGGCTTTACCATGTGCTTGGAGGTATAATTTCTCCAATGGACGGGATTGGCCCATCCGACCTTGAAATTGATTCTTTGATTAACAGGATAAACTTAGAGGATGTTAATGAGGTAATTCTTGCTCTGAGCACAACCATGGAAGGTGATACAACAAATTTTTACATTTTCAGGAAATTAAAAGGCAAAAATATTAAAGTATCTACTCTGGCACGAGGTGTTTCAATTGGTGATGAATTGGAATACACCGATGAAATTACGCTGGGCCGGTCGCTTGTTAACAGGGTGGCATATGAATCCACCTTAGGGAAATAGAACAATATGAAACTTTCAGTAGTAATAGTCAATTACAATGTAAAATATTTCCTTGAACAGTGCCTTCATTCTGTTCAGAAGGCAGTTAAAGATATTCCTTCTGAAATTTTTGTGGTTGACAATAATTCAGTTGATGGATCTGTAAATCTGGTAAAAGAAAAATTCCCTGAAGTAATTTTGATCGAAAACAAAGAAAATTATGGATTTTCGAGGGCCAACAACCAGGCAATCAACATTACTGAAGGTGATTATATCCTGTTGTTAAATCCGGATACGGTTGTTGAAGAGGACACCTTCAAAAAAACCCTGGCATTTATGGATCAAACACCCGATGCCGGAGGCTTGGGAGTAAAAATGATAGACGGCAAAGGAAATTTCCTGCCTGAGTCAAAACGTGGTTTGCCTTCACCCTGGGTGGCATTTTATAAAATATTCGGATTCTCAAGGTTGTTCCCGAAATCAAAAAGGTTTGGTAAATATCATTTGTCATACCTCGATGAAAATCAGATTCATGAGGTTGATGTGTTATCCGGGGCATTTATGCTTCTTCGTAAACCGGCGTTGAATAGGACAGGATTGTTAGACGAAACCTTTTTTATGTATGGCGAAGATATTGACTTGTCATACCGGATTAAACAGGCTGGATTCAAAAATTATTATTTCCCGGAAACCACTATTATTCATTATAAAGGCGAAAGCACTAAAAAGGGCTCGGTAAATTATGTCCGGATTTTTTATAAAGCCATGATCATTTTTGCCCAAAAACATTTTTCAGGGGGAAAAGCCAGAATGTTTTCATTCCTGATAAACATGGCTATCTATTTCCGTGCAATCATTGCTGTCTTAGGTCGTTTATTTTCAAGACTTTACCTCCCCTTACTTGATGTTATTATAATTTTTTCAGGATATTTACTGATCACACCGTTGTGGGAAAGGTTGGTATATGAACCCGGGCATTATCCTCCCGAATTTTTAAATTATATAGTGCCAGTCTATATTTTGCTCTGGCTTCTGGGCATTTTAATTTCCGGTGGTTATCGAAAACCTATAAAGCTTTATTTAGTAATACGTGGTTTATTTTGGGGAACCATAACAATCCTTCTGGCTTATTCATTGATCGATGAACAATACCGGTTTTCAAGGGCTTTGATTTTATTGGGTTCTGTCTGGGCAATTATTATGCTTCCTTTTTTCAGGTTTTTATTAAGTAAACTTAAAATAAAAGACCTTAAGCTTGACCTGAAAACAACCAGGCGAATAGCCATTGTAGGGCATCCGGAAGAAGTAAAACGGGTAAAAAACCTCCTGGACCAAACCCGGATCAGTTCTGAATTTATCGGTAATATTTCCATCGAAAACTCCGACCAGGGAAAAGATTATATTGGGCATATCAGCCAGTTGGAGGACATTATTAGAATTAACAGGATCAATGAACTTATTTTTTGTGCCGAAAACCTGAGTTCAGGGAAAATTATCAAAGCAATGCTCGATCTTTCAAAACTTGAAATCAATTACAAAATCGCACCACCTGAAAGCTTAAGCATTATCGGAAGTAATTCTATACACACTTCGGGCGACTTTTACGTAGTGAATGTTAACGCAATTTCAAGGAAAAGGAATAAACGGATGAAAAGAATAATTGATATTTCTTTCGGATTCTTGCTCCTGATAACCTCACCCGTACTTTTCTTTTTCTATTTGGGGAAAGGCATTTTTTTCAGTAATATATTTAAGGTCCTGAAAGGGGAAAAATCATGGGTTGGTTATATTCCCGATATTCACACACATGACGATATGCCGGAATTAAAACCCGGAATTTTAAATCCATCCGACCAATTCTCAGACATTGACCTGGATGATGCTAAAAAAACAAGGCTTAACCTGAATTATGCAAGAGACTACCAAGTTAGAAATGACCTGGAAATAATTATTAAAAACTTAAATAAACTGGCACGAAAAATTGAAAACTGATTACTTAAAATATGGAAAAGTCAGACTTCGTCCGCTGGAACCTGAAGATATCAACCTGCTTTATGAGTGGGAAAACAACACTGAAGTCTGGGAGGTAAGCAATACGAAAACTCCCTTCTCAAAACAGGTTTTAACACAGTATATTATGGATTCAGCTTACGATATTTATTCAACCAAACAATTAAGGTTAATTATTGAAGGTGTTGATCAAAACGCAGTTGGCGCTATCGATCTGTTTGATTTTGACCCATATCATCAAAGGGCCGGAATTGGAATACTTGTCCATAAAAACGAAGATCGCAGGCAAGGATTTGCATCTGATGCACTTTTTGCAATCAGTAATTACTCTCTGAATGTTTTAGGGCTGTATCAGCTTTATGCCAATATTTCGGAAGATAATGAAACCAGCATCAGTCTTTTTGAAAAATGTGGTTTTATGATTACGGCAAAAAAAACAGGATGGCTTAAAACGCCTGCGGGATGGAAAAATGAACTGATCCTGCAGAAGTTTTTATAAAAGTTGTAAACTACTACAATTCTTTTAAAATCAAATCATCCAACAAACGTTTTGGAACATGATGTACCTGGCTCTCGTCGCGCCAGTATTTAATATTATTATCTTTTATGTCCTCCAAAACAACTTCTTCAACCGGTTTTCCAAGAGCAATAATCCATAATATTTCCATATTTTCAGGAAGCCTGATAATTTTTGCCACTTTATTCCGGTTCACTGTGCCAAAAATACACCCGCCAAATCCATCGGCAACAGCTCCCAGTAAAATGCTTTGCATAGCAATCCCGTCGTCGCAGAAATAATTTTGTGAAATTATTTTATCATGAATCACAGCAATATAAGCAGTTGGGCGTTCGCCTTCTTCCGGTCCTTTCCAATCAGGTAAGTAACCGGCCCAACCAAGATGAGGGAAAATTTTATTCACAATATTTTCGCCCGAACAAACAATATATTTTAAAGGTTGAGCATTTCTTCCAGAAGCTGAAAACCTGGCCAGTTCTATCCAGTTTTTAATCTGTTCTACTTCAATTTTAAGCGATTGGTCAAATCTGCGGTAACTACGGTTTTTAATTATAAGGTCACGAATCATTTTTTGTTTTTGGTTAAAAATACGAATAACTATTCAAGATAGAATACAAAATAAAAAAGGATAAAGGAGAATTTTATAGGAATATTAATGCTGACCAAACTTAACCACTTTGATAATGAGTTTCTCCTTATCCTTTTTTAATTAACGAAAAGCATAAGAGTGTATTGCGGCAAATAAATAAAATAACAGTATTTAACATTTAAAATAAAACCTTAGTTTTACAATTCTGAAAACCTGATTTAAATGGCACCTTTAAAATTTACGATTGACAATAATTCAAACGTATTAAAGTTTCAGCAACTTGTTGATGCAATTGTGGACTCAATCAGCCGTAACCAGCTGAAAATTGGGGAAATGTTGCCATCAGTTAACCAGTTGATGAAAGAAAGCCAACTTTCGCGGGACACTGTTTTTAAAGCTTATGCCGAATTAAAACAGCGTGGAATTGTAGAATCGGTTCCGAACAGGGGGTATTTTGTAGCTAAAAAAATAACAAAGGTCTTCCTGTTCCTCGACACTTTTAAAGCATATAAAGAAGTTCTTTATGGCTCATTCCGTGACCACCTTTCATCAAATATTTATGTTGACCTGAATTTTCATCATTACAACATTCGTGTTTTTGAATCAAATATAAACGAAGCTATTGGCAAATACAGCAAATATGTAATAATGAATTTCGACCATGAAAAGGTTGAAAGCATTATTTCAAAAATCCCTAAAGAACAGTTGTTGGTTATCGACTGGAATATTCAATCACATCCTGAACATTCATATGTTGCACAGGATTTTGGCAAAACAGTATATACCTGCCTTTCATCAAATATCGATAAAATAAGGAAATACAAACGTTTTATATATTATTATCCTATATTTACATATCACCCAAAAGAGTCAATTGATTTTTTTATACGGTTTTGCAAAGAATATAACATCCGGCATAAAATTATTTTCGATGCGGAAGAATTTAAAATTACATTGGGCGACCTTTATTTTCTGGTGAGTGACCGGACTCTGGCAAAATTCCTCGACCAGTGCCATATCAACTACCTCATTCCCGGGAAAGACGTAGGAGTAATTTCGTATAATGAAACTCCAATGAAAAAATATGTGGAAAAAGGGATAACTGTTATTTCCACCGATTTTGAATTAATGGGGCAAAAGGCCGCTGAATTTGTAAATTCCGGTGAATCAGTACAATTTGTTGTACCTACTACCCTAAAGCTCAGATCATCTCTTTGATTTATGTTTTATAACATTTTTTGCGATTTTGAAAGAACCATTTATAACTCTAATTTTAGAGAGCATAACAGAACAGAACAGATTCAATTTTTAATTTATATAAATTTCTGAACATCATGTACTTACTTGGATTTGACGTAGGGAGTTCTTCGGTAAAAGCTTCGCTTATTAACGGCGAAAATGGCGCTTGTGCAGCTTCAGCTTTTTATCCGAAGCAGGAAATGAAAATAATAGCACAAAAGGCCGGATGGGCTGAGCAGGAACCTGAACAATGGTGGAAAAATCTGAAACTGGCATTGAACGACGTTTTAAATCAGTCGGGAATTGCTCCTGAATCGATTGTATCGATTGGGATATCTTATCAGATGCATGGGCTGGTTGTGGTTGATAAAAACCAGCAGGTATTGCGTCCGTCTATTATCTGGTGCGACAGCCGCGCAACTGAGATTGGTGAAAAAGCTTTTCAGAAAATTGGTGGGCCGCGTTGCCTTGCCAACCTGCTGAATTCACCGGGTAATTTTACAGCTTCGAAATTAAAATGGGTTAAAGACAATGAACCTGGAGTGTATGAAAAGATTTATAAAATCATGCTTCCGGGTGATTACATCGCTATGAAAATGAGTGGCGATATAAAAACTACTGCAAGCGGACTTTCTGAAGGAATTATGTGGAACTTTAATGAAAACAAAGTTGCCAGCCTGATCCTGAACCAATATGGAATTGATGAAAGTTTTATTCCTGAAATAGTTCCGACATTTGCCGTTCAAAGTGAACTAAATGAAGCCGCAGCAAAAGAACTTGGGCTTAAAGCAGGCACAAAGATCAGTTACCGAGCAGGCGACCAGCCAAACAATGCCCTGTCACTAAATGTGCTGAATCCGGGTGAAATAGCTACAACTGCAGGTACCTCAGGAGTTGTTTATGGTGTAAGTGATGAAATTAAATACGATCCGTATTCAAGGGTAAATACTTTTGCCCATGTAAACCATACAAGCGAGCAAAACCGTTTGGGTGTTTTGTTATGTATTAACGGAACCGGAATTTTAAATTCATGGCTAAATAAAAATATCGGAAGCCACATTTCATACGACGACATGAATTTGAAAGCTGAAAAAGTTGCCATCGGCTCCGAAGGTCTGTCAATTCTACCGTTTGGAAATGGTGCTGAAAGGGTGCTGAACAATATAAATCCCGGAGCCCTGGTATCAGGCCTTAATTTTAATGTTCATTCCGATGCTCATCTGTTCAGGGCAGCACAGGAAGGAATTGTATTTTCCTTTAAATACGGAATGGATATTATGAAAGAGATCGGTATTAATCCGGCAGTAATCAGGGCCGGAAAAGCAAATATGTTCCTCAGCCCGGTCTTCAGGAATACTCTTGCAGGAATTACAGGTGCTACAATTGAACTTTATAATACTGACGGATCTATTGGAGCTGCACGTGGAGCCGGTATTGGTTCGGGTTACTATAAATCAACTGGTGAAGCTTTTTCAAACCTGAAAAAACTGGAAACAATTGAACCTGATAATTCAAAAACACAGGCTTATCAGGAAGCCTATGATGTTTGGAAAAAACAACTGGAAAAAAAATTAATTTGAATTGAAATAATAAATAATCATTTATAAATAACAAATTATCATGAGTGTATTAATAGGAAACAAAGAGTATTTTCCGGGAATCGATAAAATTAAATATGAAGGTCCGGAATCGAGGAATCCGCTTGCTTTCAAGTGGTATGATGAGAACAAAGTAGTTGCCGGTAAAACAATGAAAGAGCACCTGCGTTTTGCAGTAGCTTACTGGCATACATTCTGCGGAACCGGCGGCGATCCATTCGGCCCGGGAACGCAAATATTCCCCTGGGACGGTGCAGATGACAAGATGGATGCTGCTAAAGAACGGATGGATGCTGCTTTTGAATTTATTACCAAAATAGGTATTCCGCATTACTGTTTCCACGATACTGATGTAGTAGGTGACGGAACAGTTTTCGAAATTGAAAAACGCCTCGAAAAAATGATTGAAGTTGCCAAAGAAAAACAAGCAGCTTCAGGTGTTAAACTGCTTTGGGGAACAGCCAATGTTTTCTCAGATCCAAGGTATATGAACGGTGCTTCAACCAATCCTGATTTTAATGTTTTAACAAACGTTTCTGTCCAGATTAAAAATGCCATTGATGCTACAATTGCACTGGGTGGAACCAATTATGTGTTCTGGGGAGGCCGCGAAGGTTATATGAGCCTGCACAATACAGACACAAAACGTGAACTTGCACACATGGGACAATTCCTTCGGATGGCACGTGATTACGGACGCAAACAGGGTTTCAAAGGAACCTTCCTCATTGAGCCAAAGCCAATGGAACCAACAAAACATCAATATGATTATGATTCTCAGACTGTAATCGGATTCCTTAGAGCAAATGGCTTGGAAAATGACTTCAAATTAAACATTGAAGTTAACCATGCAACACTTGCAGGGCACACATTTGCCCACGATTTACGTATGGCTGCCGATGCAGGATTACTGGGATCAATTGATGCAAACAAGGGTGATTACCAAAACGGATGGGACACCGATGAATTCCCGACCAATATTTATGAGATTACTGAAGCAATGCTGGAAATTATTCAGGCAGGTGGTTTCACAAACGGAGGTATAAATTTTGATGCAAAAACTCGTCGTAACTCAACCGACCTGGAAGATATTTTTATTGCTCACGTATCCGGAATGGATGTATTTGCCCGTGGCTTAGTGATTGCTGACAAGATCCTGAAAGATTCAGATTATCTCGCGATGAGGAAAAACCGTTATGCTTCCTTCGACGGTGGCAAGGGTGCTGAATTTGAATCAGGCAAACTGACACTTGAAGATATGTATGCAATTGCCAAAGAAGTGGGTGAGCCAAAACAGATAAGTGGCAAACAGGAATTGCTTGAGCAATTAATCAATTGGTATATATAAAAAATGAAGGGTCGTAATTCGTTATACATAGTAGGAATTACACTGGTTGCTACACTGGGTGGATTGTTGTTTGGTTATGATACTGCAGTTATCTCAGGAGCAGAGAAGTCGATACAGTCGTTTCTGATCATAGGGCTTGGATTAAGTTCCTGGGCACATGGTGCAACTATTTCCAGTGCATTGATAGGTTGTATCATCGGCGGAATTATTTCGGGGATCATGTCTTCAAAATTTGGCCGGAAAAAGACCCTTTTTGTGGCTGCCGCCCTTTTCTTTGTGTCAGCCCTTGGTTCGGGAAATCCTGAATTTCTGTTCTTTGCAAAGGGAGAACCAACCATGGGTTTATTATACATGTTTAATTTCTACCGGATTATTGGTGGAATTGGCGTTGGACTTGCATCAGCAGTCTGCCCCATGTATATTGGCGAAATTGCACCGGCTGATATCCGCGGGCGATTGGTTTCTCTAAACCAGTTTGCTATCATTTTCGGTATGCTGGTTGTTTACTTTGTAAACTGGGGAATTGCTAACGGTCAACCCATTGAATGGATCAATAACATTGGATGGAGAAGAATGTTTACATCAGAAGCAATCCCGGCAGGAATGTTTGGTTTATTATTGTTTTTTGTTCCGGAAACACCCCGTTACCTTGCATTAAACCGTCATGACGATAAAGCATTCCATATTCTATCAAAAATTAACGGGAAAGAAACAGCCGGAATTATTCTGGCTGATATAAAAACAACTGTTGAAGAATCATCTGCCAAACTGTTTTCGTATGGAAAAATAATCATCATTGTTGGTATATTACTTTCTGTATTTCAGCAGTTTGTAGGAATAAATGTGGCTCTTTATTATGCACCCAGGATATTTGAAAGTATGGGAGCAGGTAAAGATGCATCGATGATGCAACCAGTAATAATGGGCCTTGTTAATGTAATATTTACTGTCGTTGCCATTCTGACAGTTGACAAATGGGGTCGCAGGCCCCTTCTTATGGTTGGCTCAGTTGGTATGGCAATTGGTATGTTTGCAATCGGAATACTTGCTTTCTTTAAAATTATCGGAATAGGAACCCTGATTTTTATAATCATTTATACTGCATCATTCATGATGTCGTGGGGACCGATTTGCTGGGTTCTTATTTCTGAAATTTTCCCGAATAAAATCCGGGGAAAAGCAGTTGCGGTTGCGGTTGCAGCACAGTGGGCTGCCAATTATTTTATTTCATCGACCTATCCGGCAATGATGGAATTAAGCAGTGGCGGCACCTATTTCTTTTATGGAATTATGAGTATTCTTTCATTAATATTTGTGTGGAAAATGGTTCCTGAAACCAAAGGGAAAACCCTGGAGGAAATGCAAAAATTATGGAAGAAGTAGTTTAAGTTGGATTAATATCATGAAATGGCCGCTTCAATTTATGAGTGGCCATTTTTTTTATTTATCTAAACCAACCCTGACAATAATTTTCGAAAAATACACTTTTGAGCTTCCCCCCCTTCTTAAATTGAGGGACTGAGAGTGGATTTTTTATTAATACTGGTATAAAAAATATAATCAGTAATTTTTTTCGTATTAAAACTGTTCCCAATTAATCTTATTCAATTCATTCATCATTGAATCCTTAAAGATAAAATAGGTATTCAGGTTTTCATCCCTGATTGAATCTCCGGGAGGAGCTTCAACTTTTAACGGATCAGTCGGCTTGCCGTTTTTTGTTATCCTGAAATCGAGGTGTGGTCCACTTGCCAGCCCTGTAGCTCCCACATATCCAATAACCTGTCCCTGTTCAACATGAACTCCCGGAGCTATTCCTTTGGCATATCCTGACAGATGCATATATGTTGTGGTATAAACTGAATTATGCCGAATCCTTAAATAATTTCCACCCCCACCCTTTTGATAAGCTTTTGAGATAACAACACCCTCACCAATGCTTTTTACAGGCGTTCCCTTCGGAGCAACATAGTCAACTCCAAGATGTGGCCTGCGATAACGAAGAATCGGATGCATACGGTTGTAAGTAAACCTCCCGCTGATCCTTGAAAATGACAATGGCGCTTTTAAAAATGCTTTGCGAAGGTTTTTACCTTCTTCATCAATATAGTCATAAACTGTATCCTGCCTGTATCGGAATGCATAAAAATCTTTTCCCATATACCGGAACTGCGCTGCATGGATTTTACCGATTCCAATTGGAATACTGTCCACATAATCTTCATCAAATATTACCCTGAATTTATCTCCTTTTTGTATGGCAAAAAAATCAATTGTCCACTGGTAAATATCAGATAATTCATTAGCCAGTACCGGATTTACATTTTGTTCTACCATTGCATTCCATAAAGAAGATTCTATAACGCTAGAGGCAGTTCTGATATCAGAAACTATGTTTTTCTTTCCTCTGAAAACATGCAAACTATCATTTAACTCAAAAACAATATAATCGGTACCTGAACTTTCATAAATAAAATATTCAGGCTTCTTTAAAGAATCGAGAGACTGAAATACATAATAATTCCTGCCTGTTACAATTTTCCTGACATCAAAAGTATCGCGCGATGATCGTGCCAGTTTATCAATTGTCCCCAGGTCAATCCCAAATCCGGTAAGAATATCGCTGAGGTTCTGATTTCTTTTAATTTTTCCTTCTGATATAGAAAATGAATCGACCGGCAAGCCAAACATTAGTTCCGGTTCAGGAATTACCACCTCTTCTTCAATAATTAAATCAGATTTTTCGGATAGGTTAAAAACAACTATAAAAACAATAAGGGAACAAATTAAAAGGATAATTTCAGCCAGGTATTTCCGGATCATAAATTAAAAAATGAAAGATTAAAGTTTAATTTTATCAAAGCCTTTTCCGTAAACTCCCATCACACTTCCCATTGTTATAAAAGCTTCCGGATCGATTTCCTTTATTTTCCTGAAAATCGAACTGGTTTCGCGTTTCTTTACAACGGATATAACCACCTTAATATTATCTTTCGAATACCAGCCGACTCCATCAATTACGGTAACACCCCTCGAAGCCTGGTCGGTTATAAAATCGGCAATTTCCTTATATTTTTCCGAAAAGATAAACATTTGCGCTGACCGGTTGGCACCGCTTAAAAAAGCATCTACAGCATATGACATTACCCACATGGTTACATAACCATAAACCAGTTTTTCCAATGAACGGAAAACAATATACGAAGAAGCAATAATTATTACATCGCAGTAAAGAATGATCCTTCCCGGGCTGATATTCCTGTATTTATTTACGATCATGGCAATAATATCGGTTCCTCCGGTACTGCCACCACGAGAAAAAACAACACCTAAGCCAACACCACCCAACATTCCTCCAAGTACAGCAGAAAGGAACATGTCATCAATTATTCCGTGTTGAAATACTTCCTGAAAAACGGTCAGTAAAACAGTCAGTAACGACATACTTATAATAGTTTTAATACCAAAACTGGCACCAAGCACTTTCAGGGAGATAATAACAAGGATAATGTTAACAGCAAAATAGGTTACACCAATTGGAATTTTGTATGCATAAAAAATTGTTGCACCCAGGCCACTGATACCCCCTCCTGTAATTTCGGCAGGAAGCAGGAACAAAGTCCATGAAATTGCAAAAAGCAACAGTCCAAAGGTTATAATAACATAATCTTTAACTGTCCTGACCAGTTTCTTTTTCATTGATATTTTTTTACAAACATCGCAATAAATTTATTTTGAACAAAGTACTCAAAAAGAACAAAATGATTTATTGTGAAATTGTATGGTTTGTCAGAAAAAATTAAAATTTAAATTAACAGCATTGGAGTTATGGAAATCTCCGCTCCTGGTTTTAAATTACAATATTGATAATTTTCTTAGGTACAAAAATGATTTTACGGGGTGGGTTCCCATCAAGCCAGCGCTGTGAACTTTCATGTTCTAGGATGATTTTCTCAACTTCTTCGTTTGTGATATCAAGTGGCAACTCTACTTTGAACCTCATTTTCCCGTTAAAAGAAACCGGATACTCAAAGGTGTCTTCCACCAGTAAACTATTATTAACTTCAGGCCAGGGTTCGTAAGCCAGTGTTTTTTTATTTCCGTAAAGCGACCATAATTCTTCACCCAGGTGCGGTGCAAACGGTGACAGTATTTTAGCAAATGTTTCAGCCGACTGTTTTGTAACCTTCCCTTTTTTTATAGCCAGGTTATTAAACACCATCAATGCTGAAATTGCTGTATTAAATTTCAGGTTTTCGATATCCGAACCAACTTTTTGAATGGTCTGATGCAGTAATTTGGCAATCTCATTATCTTCCTCGCCATCTGTTATATTTTCAGGGTTGGCAAAAAAACGGTATGCCCTGCCAAGGAAATTGAAAACTCCCTTCACTCCGTTTTCAGCCCAGGGTTTACGTTCGTCAAGTGGCCCCATAAACATCTCATACAGGCGTAATGAATCGGCTCCGTAATTATCGACAACATCATCAGGATTGATCACATTTTTAAGCGATTTGGACATCTTTGCGACAATCTGTTTTAATACCTCCCCTGTTTCTGAATGAATAAATTTCCCTTCTTTTTCTTCAACAAGGTCAGAAGCAACCTTAGCCCCGGTTGATGTTTCATAAGCATAGGCCAGAATCATTCCCTGGTTAAAAAGTTTCTGATATGGTTCATCGGTTGAAACAATTCCCAGGTCGAACAATACTTTATGCCAGAATCGGGAATACAATAAATGCAAAACAGCATGTTCTGCTCCTCCAATGTAAAGGTCAATCGGCATCCAGTATTTTTCCTTATCCGGGTCGAAAATCTTTTCATCGTTTTTCGGATCTATATAACGAAGATAATACCAGCATGAACCCGCCCACTGCGGCATGGTGTTGGTTTCGCGTACTCCCTTTCTCCCGTTTTTATCAACAACGTTCATCCATTCCTTTGAGTTAGCAAGTGGCGATTCACCTGAATCACCCGGAGTGTATTCTTTCAGGTTTGGAAGTTCAAGTGGCAGATCTTTTTCATCAAGAATTGATACTTCACCATCTTCCCAATGAATTATCGGAAATGGTTCACCCCAGTAACGTTGCCGGCTGAACAACCAGTCGCGCATTTTATAATTAACAGAAGCATTTCCCAATACTTTTTCTTCAAGCCATTTAATGGTATTTTTTATACCTTTTTCTTTGTTAAGCCCATTTATATCCAATCCTGTTTCAGTGCTTGCTGAATTTACA
>JAFGGF010000039.1 GCA_016930735.1 Prolixibacteraceae bacterium | reverse complement strand
GTAAATCGTTTATTAAATCCTTCATCTTTTTATTTTGGAAATAATCAATAATGGGCTGGTTAAATCCACTTTTTTTACGGTATGTAAAATCTTTACTATAATGCTTTTCTGTGATTTTCTTTAGTAGAATTTTAGTATTTTCAGAATGGTCAGAATAAGAAAATGGATTGATTTTACTTTTAATAAAATAAACTGATGGTAGAGAAAATATGAGGTTAAACATATTTTTATCAGTAAAGGGTACCCTGTTTTCTATTGAATGTGCCATGGTCATTTTATCCTGGATCATGAGTGTAGCACCCAGCCAGCCCTGTATTTCATAATATCGCAGATTTTTTATCAAATCGGGATGATCGGGGATCAGCGATTTCCTGTTTTCAAATATTTGTTGCAGATGATTTTCTTCTATGTAACTATTATAAACATCTGGCCCGGTTGTCCAGCCTAAGCTTAAAAAATATTCAGTCGGGCTCAATTCCGGTAAATAGTTTTTTATCATTCCTTTGCCTTTGTTCAGGATTTTGGATAAAATGGAAATATACCAAAGGTTTTTATTTCTGAATGATAAATCATAGAATCGTTGGTAGCCACCCATTAATTCATCTGATCCTTCGCCGCTTAGCAGCACAGTTACAAATTCTGACGAGCCTTGTGCCAGTCTTTTTATCCCGACATTTTGAGGCATTAACAAAGGTTCGTCGTAATGCCAGGCAGCTGATATAATATTTTCACTGAAATATTCCGGTGTTAATTTAAATTTATGTGCAAGTGGAACAGTTTTTTCAATTACCTGGTCAATGTATTTTTCCTCAGAAAATTGCTTATTATCAAATACAATTGAAAAGGTATCCATATTGGCTTTAAAATACTGCCTCGCAAAGGTTGTAATCAAAGATGAATCAATTCCTCCCGATAGCTGGCATCCTACTTTCACATCGCTTATTAATTGTGATTTAATACTTTCCTTTAAAGTATTTTCCAGTATTTCTTCAGCCCTTTTTTGAGATATTTTTCTGTCTTTCGATAATGGCGCCTCATAGTATTTAATAAGTTTTTCATTATTTGAAGTGATTTCCAGATAACAGCCCTGTGGAATTCTTGAAACTCCTTTAAAAAGTGTCCTGTCAAAAGCACAATAATGGTAAAATTTATATTCAGGAATATTCAGGAGATTAATTTCTGATTTAAAATCAGGATGATCCAAAAATGCTTTGATCTCTGAAGCAAAAAGAATGGTGGATTTATTTTTATACCAGTAAAGTGGTTTAATCCCGGCGTGGTCGCGCGCTAAAAACAGTTTGTTTTTATTCAGGTCAACAATACAGAAAGCAAACATTCCATTAATTAACTCCAGCATTTTTTCGATCCCGTATTCCTGATATAAATACAAAAGCACTTCTGTATCTGTCTTACTTCTGAATCTGTAGCCCTTCTTTTGTAAAGTGTTTTTAAAATCGAATGCATTATAGGTTTCTCCGTTATATGCAATAGCCAGCTTGCCATCGTAACTTATCATCGGCTGATGGCCGTTTGCTGTTAAGTCGAGGATTGATAAACGGTTAAATCCAATGCTGCAACTGAACGATTTATTTTTTGAAGTTAACTCATAAGGTTGAAGGGGGTAAATCTTTTCATTGTCTAGCGAAAATCCGATGAATCCCCGGTCGTCAGGACCTCTGTGTTTTAAAGTCTCCGACATTTTCTGAATGATAGTCAGGTCAACGGGGCGGGAATCAAGGTTGATTATTCCTGAAAAACCACACATATTCAGTTAAGATAATCTGTTTTATATTAATTATATAAAACTATCAAATTCTTCGTGCTAAACTAAAAATTTTATGATTTCTTTTATGGAAATTAATTCAAATTCAGCAAACTTCTTTTCTTTCGATTCCTGAATAAATTTTTTGTTTATCATGAATAGTTTACTGTTGAATTTATCCTGGGGAAAAGTGTTTTCTTCGGTAAAGCCATTTTCAAATTCTGTAAAGTTTAGTTCACATGCCGAAAGTTCCCATTCACCTTCATCGTTGGTATAAAGTAATGGTAATCCGTGTGAGCGGCATATTATCGGGCGGGAATTATATATCAGGCATTCATGGTTTTTAAGATAAATACAATTATTTTCGGCTTCCTTCTTCTCAATATCAGATACATTAAAGGAATTATTTTTCAGTTCTTCAACAATTGAATAAAATTCCACAGGGAAAATTTTGTAATCCATGCAGCAGAGATCACAACCTTTTTTGCATTGGAGATAGCTTGAATGCTCTAAATAAAGTTTTTCACAAAACTTGTCGATATCATTTCTGAGCAAATAGTATTTTTTATAGATTTCCTCGTAAATTTGAGACATATGTAAAAAAATAGATTATCCTCAAAATTAAATAAAATGGAATTATTAGAAAATCTACAAAAGGTAAATGTTTTAAAAGCTGAATTGGATAATTTTAGACCATTATCTTCTGAGCAGGAAAAAATGATCATGCAAAAGTTCAGGCTTGACTGGAATTACCATTCATCTCATATCGAAGGTAACAGCTTGACATATGGTGAAACAAAAGCTCTTTTGTTGTTTGGTCATACAGCACAGGCTAAACCTTTAAAGGATCATCTTGAAATGTCGGGGCATGATGAAGCAATTAAATATATTGAAGATGTAATAAAACAAAAAAGACCATTAACCGAAAGTTTTATTAGAGATTTGCATGAATTGATTTTAAAACAACCATACCAGGTAGATGCAATAACTTCTGATGGAAAACCTACAAAAAAATGGGTAAGTGTTGGTAAATATAAAACAACACCAAATCATGTTTTAACGAAAACAGGAGAGATTTTTTATTTTGCTAAACCCGAAGAAACCCCTGCAAAAATGGCTGATCTTTTAAAATGGTATTCTGTTCAAATTGAGAATAAAGATATTGACCCGGTTATTTTTGCGACCGAATTTCATTACAGATTTATAAGGATCCATCCTTTTGATGATGGAAATGGCAGAATAGCCCGTTTGTTGATGAATTTTATTTTAATGCAACTCGGTTTCCCTCCGGCAATTATAAAAACCGAAAATAAAGAAGCTTATTATAATGCTCTCGAACAAGCTGATGCAGGACAACTTGATTATTTTTTTAATTATATATGCGAGGAAGTAATTAATTCACTCGACCTAATGTTGAGAGGTGCAAGAGGCGAAGAAATTGAAGAACCTGATGATTTGGATAAAAAGCTTAAATTATTGAAACAAAAGATTGGTGATGATATCAACCTTAATAAAAGAGTTTTAAAGTCTCCGTATATTGTAAGCGAAATTTTAGATTTTAGTATATATCCTCTATTTCAATCAATTGAAAAAATGTTATCAAAAATGGATGGATTTTTTAAATCAAGAAGTTTAAAAATTGAATATGGAAATTACAAACAGGAAGGAATTGATTTGGCAATTAACTTTAAAAAGTTACTTGAAACAAAGATTAATAAGGAATTAAGCTCCGCTGGAAATATATATAGCATTTCAGTAACTTCATCTTTTAATGGATTGCGACATAATTCTAAAAATGTTTCAATTAAAGGTGTTGATATTAGAATTACATTTCATGATTTTGTGTATGAAATTTCAGGTAGTGGATTAGATAAATCATTGAATAAATCAAATGATCAAAAATTAAGTGAAGAAGAAATTAAATATATTGTAAATAAATTAGGCAATTGGCAATATAATATTTTAGAAGAGTCAGTAAATAAAGTTTAATTATAATTAAATCTAAACCAACATCATAAATCTATGAAAAAGATATTCATTTCAATAATACTTTGTATCCCTGCATTTATTTTAACGGCCCAGGATTTACTGTATCAGGATTATTCATTATCAATCGAGGACCGGGTTAACAGTCTTGTTTCTGCATTGACAATTGAAGAAAAAGTAGGCCAGATGTCTTATACAGCACCGGCAATCGAACGGCTTGGAATCCCGGAATACAATTGGTGGAACGAAGCACTTCACGGAGTTGCCCGTGCCGGGTATGCAACGGTTTTTCCACAATCGATAACCATTGCCGGTTCGTGGGATACTGATTTAATGTTCAGGGTTGGAACTGCCATTTCTGATGAAGCGAGGGCAAAGTACCATGAGTCTCTTAGGAAAGGTGTAAGAGGAATTTATCGTGGATTGACATTCTGGTCACCCAATATTAATATTTTTCGTGATCCGCGGTGGGGGCGTGGGCATGAAACCTATGGCGAAGATCCATACCTGACAGGGCAAATGGGGCTTCAGTTTGTAATTAGTATGCAGGGCAATAATCCGGATTACCTGAAAACGATCACAACTGCAAAACATTATGCTGTCCATTCAGGGCCTGAGCCAACCAGGCATGAATTTAATGCAATTATCAGCGAAAGGGATTTGAGAGAAACATACCTTCCGGCATTCCGGACACTTGTTGTCGATGGAAATGTTCAGTCAATAATGGGGGCTTATAATCAGCTTTATGGAGATCCATGCTGTGCCAATCCTTATCTTTTTTCTATCCTCAGAAATGAATGGAAGTTTGATGGGTATGTTGTTTCTGATTGCTGGGCCATTTCCGATTTTTATACTTTTCAGAAATATTCAAAAAATGCGGCCGAAGCTTCAGCAGTAGCAGTTAAAGCCGGAACTGATTTAAATTGCGGTGTGTCATATTCTTCATTGGTAGATGCATTTAAACAGGGCTTAATAACTGAAGATGAAATTGATATTGCCGTTAAAAGATTATTTACAGCACGTTTTAAATTGGGTATGTTTGATCCAGATGAATTGAATCCCTATGCCCAGATTCCGATTTCTGCTGTAACTTCAGGTGTCCATGAAAGACTGGCCAGGGAAGCTGCACAGAAAAGTATTGTATTACTGAAAAATATGGATAATATTTTACCTCTTTCAAAAGAAATAAAACGAATTGCGGTAATTGGTCCGAATGCAGATAACTGGGAAGCTCTGGTCGGAAATTATAATGGCATTTCAATGAACCCGGTTACAGTGCTGGAAGGTTTGAAAAATAAGCTTGAACCGGAAACTGAAATTCTGTATGCTGAGGGCTGCCATCTTGCAGAAGGAGTTCATAATATTAAACCCATACCTTCTCGGTATTTTGTTACAGAAGAAGGTATTCAGGGAATAAAAGGGGAATATTATGCCAATTCCGACCTGGAAGGGCAACCGGTTATGACCCGGATCGATGACCAGATTAATTTTTACTGGGAATCAGGTTCTCCGTCACCTGAATTGCCTGATGATAATTTCAGTATCCGCTGGACCGGTTACCTGTTACCTCCGGTTACCGGAACCTATTATTTAGGATGTTGGGGGATGCCACAATTATCGGTAAAACTGGAGGGGAAAGAAATCCTGACTCATCAAAGCGAACATCACGGAAATCATCATGAGGTTGCTGTGGATCTCGAAGCAGGTAAAAAATATCAATTGGTTTATGAATATAAAAACTGGTTTGGCGATGGTGACGCTAAACTGCTTTGGTCTGTGCCAAATCCGGATATGGATGAGGAAGCAATTGAAATTGCAAAGCAGTCTGATGCGGTTATTCTGGTAATGGGGCTTTCACAGAGGCTGGAAGGCGAAGAAATGGAAATTAAAATTGACGGATTTGAAGGGGGTGACCGGACTCATTTGAAATTGCCTTCGACCCAGCTTGAATTAATGGAAAAGATGAAGGAAACCGGAAAACCGGTAATTCTTGTATTAATGAACGGAAGCGCACTGGCTCTGAACTGGGAATATGAAAACCTGAATGCCATCATTTCAGCCGGTTACCCCGGAGAACAGGGCGGAAATGCAGTTGCCGATGTTTTATTTGGCGATTACAATCCTGCAGGTCGTTTGCCTGTTACATATTATAAATCGGTTGAGCAGCTTCCTCCTTTTGAGGATTACGATATGGAAGGACGGACTTACCGTTATTTCAGTGGAGAACCTCTTTTCCCTTTTGGATTCGGGCTGAGCTATACAACTTTTGTATATTCAGATTTAATTATTCCTGAAAAAGTTAATTCCGGTGAAGTTACAGATATAACAGTAAAGGTCAAGAACACAGGTGATAAAGATGGCGAAGAAGTTGTTCAGTTATATATTACGGATGAAAAAGCTTCGACTCCACGGCCTATCCGCCAATTGGAAGGATTTAAAAGAGTCTTTTTAAAAGCCGGCGAAATAAAAGAAGTTAAATTTCAGATTCAACCAAGGCAATTATCAATGATCGATAAAAATGAAAAAAGGTTAATTGAACCGGGATGGTTTTCGGTGTCAGTAGGAGGAAAACAACCCGGATTTTCAGGTGTGTCTGATGCTTTTACAACGGGGGTAATTACCAGTCGATTTAAGGTGTCTGGTAAAAGCCCTGAATTTGATTTATAAAATTATACTTTCTTCCTTAATAAGTAGATACCAGTTGCCTGTACTAATTTCGTGTTTTAATATGTAAATTTTTTTATCATTCGTAATGACTTTTAAATAGTTAGCTACCGGAAAATCAGGATTCAAACCACCTTCGTACCACCGGTCGCTTATTTCTGTTATTTTGAAACGGATATTATCAAAGTAAAAATATTTAGGGAATTCATCGGCTTTATACCCTGAATGGCATTCTACTTTTACGGGAATTAGGTCATTCATTTTTAAATAGAACTATAAAGCTTTAATCATCAATAGCTCCATAAATCATAGCATAGAATTTATTCCAGAAATCATCATACCAAAACGGGGCTATCTGGGTCATACCCACAAAAATCAGGTCTTCCTGCGGATCGATAAAAAACTTGGTATTAAAATATCCGGACCATTCATATGTACCTACAGATTTTGAATTCAGCCCTTTTGCTTTTTCTGTGAAAAGCATAAATCCCAATCCAAATGTTACACCGGGGATGTTACTAATACCGGCATTCCTTGAATTTTGGTCAATCAACTGGTCGCTTGTCATCACCTCGATTGTTTTCCTGCTTAATAACCGGTAGTTTTCATATTTCCCATCGTTAACCAATGCCTGTATAAATTTTGCATAATCAAGGGCGGTTGACGATAATCCACCACCTCCGGCAAAGTGCGATAATCCTTTTCTGAGTGGGTAATTTGTCCCGACTGGATCAACTGGTTCATATCCTTTTCCAGTTTGTGCAAATACCTGTACTAGCCTGTCATATTTTTCTTCAGGTAAATAAAAATAGGTGTCTGTCATTCCAAGAGGCTTAAAAATATTTTCTGAAAAATATTTATCGAGGGGCATTCCTGAAACCACTTCAATTACACGTCCCAGGACATCCATATTCAATCCGTATAAAAACCTTGTTCCCGGCTGGAACGCCAAGGGTACTTTTGCAAGCCGGTTTATAAATTCTTCTGTTGTCCAGCTTTCATGAGATAATCCGACATTATTCATTCCAAATTTTTCATAAACAGCCATTATTTTTCCGGGATTAAATCCACCGTAAGCAATCCCTGAGGTATGTGTTAAAAGTTGCCTGATTGTAACCGGGCTGTTAACCGGGACAGTTGTATAGGATGAATCCGTTTCATTAAAAGAATCAAGCACAACCTGGTCTTTGAAAGCCGGTATGTAATTAAAAACCGGTTCATCCAAACCGAGTTTGCCCTGTTCATATAATTGCATTATGCTTACTGTTGTAATAGCTTTAGTCATTGAGGCTATCCTGAATATATCATCATTTTTATAAGGAACACCTTCCTTTGAATTTCCAAAAGATTTATAATATACAATCTTTCCTTTTCGTGCAATCAGAAAAACTCCTCCGGGCACTTTTTTCGCGTCAATAAAAGATTGAATGTGCTGATCGATTAAAGCCAGTCTTTCAGAATTAAATCCAACTGATTCAGGCGAGCCGGATTCCAGGTTGGTAGTAACAGGTTGGCAACTTATAATAAAAACAAACAGAAACAAAATAAGATTTTGAAGCAGCTTTTTCATAACGGTTAATTTTAAAAGTTTTATAAAATTAAGTTAATTGATAGTCAATTAAAAGAAAATAATTTTTTATTAGAAATATAAATGATTTCAGGGAATCAACAATAGGAGTAAAAGTGAATGGTTTTTTTACGGTTAATTTACCCTCTCTCCTGTCTCTCCCTTTTTAAATGGAGAGATGATTAAGCTCCAACCAGAATAACTTTATGTTTGATAAATGAAGGACTTATTCCTGTATTTAAGTCTGATCTTCCTTCCCTGTTCATAGTCCCCAAAGGGATTCCTATGGAAGAAGGATAAGAGGATGGGTCAAATACATTTTTTATGAAAATTTCATAAAAAAGGGGTCGAATAATGACCCCTATTAAATACATAGATTAAAATTTTACCTTCCTAACCGGTATGATAGTTTGACCAGGAAAATATTATATGGTTTTTCATCAAATATTCCACTAAAATCATCCGAAAAATTAAATGAACCATCGTTAACATACCCGCTCCTGTTTTGGGTCCAGACAAGGAACAGGGTTGATCCCGGTTTGTATTCCCATCTTAAGACCAGGTTCGATAAAAATTCCTTTACATTAAAATCGGGTTTGCCAAAACTGTAATCATTCGAATTATCACGGTTTTCATCAATATAATATGTATCTGAATTAAATGAAATCTGATCCGATCCATACAGATGATACCTGTCTTCAAGATTACCGGCTTTACTGTCGGTAATGTGTTTAAAATCGCTGTATTTACCAGTTGCAACAAATGGCTGCCCCCAGTACTGAATCGAAAGGTCCGGTGTAATATTGTAATTTATCCTTACTGACATACTTAATGTTTTTCGGTCGATATGGGCAAAAATATAGCGTGTTTCATTACCGTATGTACTTTGTGTTACATACTGAAGGTTGGTTTTAGAATCATTGAATCCGGGTGAAAGATTTATGCTTAATGTTTTTATAGGTCTGTATCCGATTCCAACATACAAACGGGAATTTTTACTGAAATCCTTTTCAAAGCTTGAATTGTAGCCGGTTGATAAATTTAAAGTGAGTTTTTTCTGCTGGTTACTGTTGAATCCCAGATTAAAATTTATGTATCCGGGTGTTTTTAATGCCGGTCCGCCTCTTAACAACGAATTTGACCTTTGAGTGGAACTGATATTAAAACTTCCGAACATACTCCAGTAATTTTTGAATTGAGTATATCCGTTAATGTTTCCGCCTGCATATTTCATATTGCCACCCCAGTCCCAGCTAACCCACTGGTTCAGGTTCAGGTTAGCTTCACGGAAGATCAGAAATGGTTTGTAAAATCTGTATCCTGTCCAGAAAACTTCCATAATATCGTCGGGTGACTGGAGGTAACCAACATCGTTTAATTCAAGCCCTGGTGATTTCCATGAAACTGCAAACATAAATTTCTGGTTTCCATCAAATTCACCTAAAAGGACTTTTCCACCCTGACCGGAAAGGGAAGTCCTGTTGGTATCAAGGTCTTTATAATCATTATCAGGGCGCTGGAATCCACGATTATAATTTTTCTGTGTAAGCGTAATTGCTTCTTTTGTACTAGCAACATGGCTGAAATATGAACTTATGTCCAGTTCCCATTTTTTATTATCCCATTTATGCACGAAATCCAAACCACCGGAATAGGCTTCTTTATGCAAATATTCCAGGCGCTGATCATTTATGCTCCTGTTTACTGCTGTAACCATACCTCCAAGATATGTATTACCCTCGTTAAAGTCTTTTTGTAACCGTCCTACAAAATAGTTTGTTAAAGGTTCAACTGTTTGAGTCCTTCCTTCGCCAATGCCTTTTATTTCAGCCTTTTCCTTTGCAGTAACACTTTCAAGAACTCCGATTGACCATCCGGTTTTTGTTTTGCCTGTTATTTTGGCTGCTCCTAAAATTCGGGTTGCATCAGGTACATCCGCATATTCTCCGTCTGTTAATTCAGGATAATATGCCGGTTTTTTCCCAATCCTTCTTGAATAAAACAAACCATCATAGGCAAGGTCGCCATCACCGAAATTTAATTTATAGGTTAAAATATTTTTCCCTTCAATAAAAAACGGCCTTTTTTCTTCAAAAAAAGTTTCATATGTTGAAAGGTTGACTTCAGAAGGGTCGGCTTCAACCTGCCCGAAATCGGGATTTACAGTCAGGTCCATGGTCAGGTAATTGGTCAGGCCGATTTTTGCATCAAATCCAACATCCACATTATTTTTTTTGCCGGATTCAAGAAATGGATTGCTTTTATCTTTTTCATAACGGTCGGTACGTGCAACAACATAAGGCATTATATCCAGGTTGTTTTTAGGTTTGATATCTTTTATCCCGTTCATAGTACCGAACTGCGAAACGAATCCGCTTTTATCCCTTTCCATGGCTTGCCATGATGAAAGTTCTTCTTTCCTGAAAATAAACCGCAAAACCTGTAATCCCCAAATCTGATCTACTCCTTCATCGAAACGTAACTGAGTAAGGGGAATACGCATTTCAGCGTTCCATCCATAATCCTGTAACGATGTTTTTACAAACCAGATCGGATCCCAGGTATTATCTTCGGTTTCTCCGTCGTTTACCTCAACCATATCGGTTTTTACACCAGCTGCCGAAACTATAAATGCAAATGCAGTTCTTTTGTCATTATAGGTGTCGAACATAATTCCAACCAGGTCGCCATCTGTTACATCACGGCGTGTCATACGCATTGAAATACTGTCGGGGCTTGTGTCAAGGCATTTTATTGCTACGTAAACATTATTTTCATCATATAAAACAGCAAATTCAGTTTGCTGGTGCGGAGGGGCACCTTCCACCGGTTCATGTTGTATAAAATGATCTTCCCAGTTGGCTGTCTGCCATGCCGGTTCATCAAACTTTCCATCAATTGATAAATTAATTTCATTGAGGTTTTTTGTTACATAATTTTTTTTTGGAATTTCCTGAGAATAAAGAGATGTTGCCAACGCCAACATGCATAGAATGGACGCAATCTTCATTATTAAGTTTTTAGTTTCTGTTTCTGTACTGTATAAGGAGACTTAAAAAACGCTAAAGCGTTACATTTATTTTCAAAAAAATACCAAATAAATTGTTCCTAGAATTTTGAAACAAAAAAGTTTATTTTAAATGATTGTTATTGCTTGTTGAATTTTAGATACTTAAATAACTATTGATATTTTTAGAATACATCATGCCTTTTCAGTTTCATATAACTGAATACTATATAATGCCTTACTTTAATTCTAAATCGTTAAATAAATATTTTAAAAATTGTATTTTTAATAGAAATAAATCCGGGAATATGAAACGTAATAAACTTTTAATTCTTTTTTTGATATCACTTTTAGGATTTTCCTGCAACCAAAATACAATTACCCTTGAATCATTGCTTAATGATATGCTCAATCCTGATAATATTAGCTACTTTAATAATTCTTTTAATGTTAAACAATTCAGCAGTTTCGACCGGAAAAGTGTTGGCCCCGACAAAGAAAACTGGTGGGCTAATGCTGATTATACGCAATTTTTAAGAGAAGAAAAAAATAAAGGCCGGCGTGAGTTTGTTATGTTTGATCATGAAGGCCCAGGTGCCATTGTCAGGTTTTGGATGACTTTTGCCGGTAATGGAGCTACCGAAAGTATATTAAGGTTTTATATTGATGGGGATGATGAGCCGGTTATTGAAGGAAATGCGCCTGAAGTATTAAGTGGTGGAATTCTGGCTCCTGAACCCCTTAGCATATCGGTATCTCCTGAAACTGAATACGAAAGGAGAGGACATAATCTGTATTTGCCTATCCCGTTCTCTGAAAGTTGCAAAGTGACTATCGAATGTGATTCCGTACATTTTCAGGATGGTTACTGGCGCCCTAGCCTTTATTACAATATTAACTATCGTGAATATGCAGAGGGAACAAAAGTTGAAAGTTTTTCAAAGGAAATCTTGGAAAGGGCAAATCCTTTAATTTCCAAAACAACAGAGGAGTTAATAAATCCAGCTAAAATATCAGAAATTGATTTTGTAAAAAAATCCGGGGAATTAGCAGGTTCAGATGAATTATCAATAAAATTAATGCAAAAAAATACGGCAATAAACGGATTAAAGGTCAGCTTGGATGCTAAAAATATTAATCAGGCTTTGCGGTCAACTGTACTTGCAATTTCCTTCGATGGCAAACAAACAGTTTGGGTCCCGGCAGGTGATTTTTTTGGAACAGGTTACCAGGTTTTCCTTTCAAAAACAAGGTTTACAGAGGTAGATTCTGATGGTACATTATCTTCAAACTGGATAATGCCATTTAAAGATTCAGTCAAAGTAAGCCTGATAAATTATGGAGATCAGAATGTGAAGGTTGGTTTGGAAGTTACACCCGTAAAATATAAGTGGAAAAAATCAAGTATGTATTTTGGTTCGGCCTGGCATGAATATTATCAGAAATCAACCGCAAAGGATGAACATCTTGAGAACCATCAGTGGCACTACGATGTAAATTATGTGGAACTGAAAGGGAAAGGAATTTATGTTGGCGATGCTTTAACTGTTTTTAATACGGTTGATGCCTGGTGGGGCGAAGGCGATGAAAAAATCTATGTCGATGGTGAATATTTCCCTTCTTCAATCGGAACAGGGACCGAAGACTATTATGGTTATGCCTGGTGCCGGCCTGAAAAATTCAGTACACCTTTTATTGCCCAGCCAACAGGTGCCGGGAATTTTCATCCGGGGATGTCAGTAAACATGCGTTACAGAATCCTGGATGCCATACCATTCAGTACTGAAATAAAATCGGATATCGAAATGTGGCACTGGGTAAAAACCAAAGTTAATTATGCAATGACTTCATACTGGTATGTATTTCCGGATTTTGAAAGTAATATTGAACCGGATGTCGAAGCAGTAAAAAATCCGGTTGCTATGGTGCGCTCCGATATTTATAAGCCAATAGTTGAAAACGGGTTTGTAGAAGGTGAACATCTCGAAGTGTTTACCGTTTCAGGAGGGGAGGTTTCAACACAAAGTTTAAGCGATATAGGCTGGAGCGGCGATTCTCAGCTTTGGTGGCGGTTTGGGAAATTAAACGATGAACTTATTGCCAAGTTTATCCTGCCTGAGGATGGAAAGTATGTTATTTCAGCCAGGTTGACAAAAGCAATTGACTATGGAATTATAAAAATTGAATTAAATGGTGAACCGGTTTTAAACAGTTTTAACGGTTTTTATAATGATGGTGTTATTGCAGTGAATGCAAATCTTGGAACTCATTTTCTTTCAAAAGGTGAAAATATTTTAAAAATTATTATCCTCGGGAAAGACAATAAAGCCAAAGATGGAAACATGGTTGGAATAGACCTTTTGGAGTTTGAAAAACTTTAGTACAACGAAATACATGATTTCTGGGATTTCTCATTGTACAATATTCCAACAATCCGGTATTTACAAATATTTCGAAATCAACTTTTAAGATATTTTAATTCCCAAGCATCGGAAACAACTCTTTTATTTCTTTATCGGATGGCTGACGGCCATATTCGCATATTTCAAACGATTCGGCATATTTTACTTTTTCAGCTTTTGATTCACCGTACCATTTAGCTAAGGACTTTCTCATTTCATCCGAAACTCTTCCTTTTCTCCAGTTAGCAAGCCAGACAAGCCTTTCTTTTTCATCATCGGGGACTTTATCCAATGTTCCGTTTGTCCATGGCAACCATTCAAAAAACTGTGATTCATGCGCTGCCATTGCATAAATTTTCAAATCAAAAACATCTGTAATATCAACGGTTATATCACATTCAAAGGGAGTTGGTTTTTTAAAGTTATCCTGTGAATATAAAAATACCGGATTTTTTTTCAGGGGAGGAGTATCAGGTGCAATATTGGGCACGATTACCATGTAGGCTGCATCCTGCATCAGAATAGACGTGTTCCGGTGGTCGGGGTGGTAATCGTTGGGCCTTGGCCCAATAACAATATCGGCATTCCATTTTCTGATAAGCCTTATTAGGTCAAGCCTGATATTCAAGTCCGGTATCAGCTCTCCATCATGGTTGTCAAGCACAATATAAGTTACACCAAACCTCTTCCCGGCTTCCTCTGCTTCAGCCCTGCGTATTTTCGCCAGGGCACCTCCTCCTTTTTCAAAATGCCCTGCATCGCCGTTGGTTAATGAAACAAACAAAACATTGTGCCCCAATTGTGCATATTTTATGGCAGTGCCACCTGCATCGCTATCACAATCATCAGGGTGTGCACCTATTACAACAATGTTTAATTTTTCGTTCTGAGGAAATACCTGAACACCCAATAAAAAGAGTGCAATAATAAATAACAGTTTTTTCATATCAGATTTAGTTTGAACAGATTTTAAAAATAATAAAAAAGGGAAGAAATTCTCCTTCCCTTTGGCTAATAATTATGGTTATTTTAAACATGCTGAACCAACGCCGACCTCCACCATGAAAAATACTCATTTTCTAATTTAGACTGGCTTGGGAAAGGATAGAACAGGAATTTATCTTTTTCACCTATAAAAAATCCGTCTTTAATCGTCCTGTAGGGCAATTCGGTTTTTCTTGCACGGATAACTGTTTTGGTTAGCCTTTCTGATGATTGGTGCAATTTTATCAGGCATTCACGTAAATGGGCCGGATTTCTGTATGGAAGATTTTTTAAAGGTGCAGAGGGATCGTTTGCCAGTTCATTTAATTGCAGTTCAACAAAAAACAATTTTGGGACCGATACAGGTTTAATGTTATCGGTCAGGAATTGTATAAATTCAGGTGGCGTCAGTTTACTTGCCACCATGGTTGAAAATGGGTTATACTGCTGATAAAGATGGATTTCCGCTTTCTTTTCAGCATAGTATTCTTTCCTTTTAATTTCGAGGACTTTGCCATCGTCGGTGGCCAGGTAAAGATTTTTTAATGCTTCAAGTGGTATTTTTTCGAAAACCCTGTAAATTGACAGGTAAACTGAGCGTTTTGGTTCTCCGTTGCCGTATGCTACCAGTTTTTCATTAATATAATTAACCGGCAGATTTGTTTTTTCAGGATCAACCTCGAAAAAAACAGATTGCGACCGAAGGTTCTTTTTTGTACCTACAGCCAGGTAATTCCCGAATTCGAATGGATTCAGGTGCGAGGCTATTAATGATTCAGGAGTTGCTACCAGATAAAAATGTTTATCCATGGCTGAATTTGATTTAATGAACGTTTATAAATAATTAAGTGTAAAAAATAAGTAATAAATAAAATATTCAACCGGTTTTACGAAACTGGAACAACCGGGTTATTAAATTTTATTTCTTTTTTATGGGTTTTCAACAACCGTTGAAAAATTGCAGGCCACATCAAATGATAATTTCATAATTATTATGAATGAATCATTATTTTTAGGCTTGATTAATTTTTATACTATGGAAAACATACCCGTAATTACAGTCACAGGAAAGTCGCTTGCCGAGGCCTATGAAGCAGCCCTTGTTGCGCTTTACCAAAAAGGAACCCGGTTTAAAACCCAATATGACAAACCCGGCGATCCATTAAGTATCGATTGTACTATGAATATTACCATAGAAGAACCGGAAACCGATCCTGTAATTCACATGGCCTTTCCGGGCGGTATTGATGACCTGAAGGAGTATGTCCTTGAATTAAAAGGCATTAAAGACCATTGGGTAAAAAACATGAATGATAAAAATGATACACGATGGGAATATACTTATCACGGAAGGCTCAAGAATTACGGAGTTTGGAAAGAATTTCACGATGGGAAACAGGTGGAGGCCGGAGGATTCAAAATCGACCAGATTACATCAGTTATAGAAAAATTATCGAAACAACCTTTTACACGCCAGGCTCAAATGATTACATGGATGCCAAATATTGATAATTTCTGCTATGACCCTCCCTGTCTGCAGTCGGTCTGGTACAGGATACTAGAAGATGAAGAAGGAGTTTACTGGTTAAACTGCAATATAAGGTTCCGGAGCAATGATGCATGGGGTGCCAGTTTTATGAATATGTTTGGATTTATACAATTCAGCAAAGAAGTTATTGCAAAAGGTATTGAAGAAAAAACCGGAAAAAATGTAAAACTGGGAAGGCTTAACTGGCAGGCCGACTCATATCATATATACGGGAAAGACATAAATACAGCAAAAGAAATGCTTTTTGACCGAAGGGATGAAATGCCTTTTGAAAACCGTACTATGAATTTTAATGACCCTTTTATCAGGGAGATGTATGACAATGCCGAAAATTATGTTATACAGAAAATCAGTGAATACGACCGCAAACATTCCTGATATTTATATTTGCTGCCAATATTAAATGAACATTTTTCGTGTTAATTCCTTTTACTACATTATTTTAATAATTAAAGTATGAATTTAACATTTAACATTTATTAATATTTGTTGCTGTTTTTGAGAATTATTTCTTTTATTTGTATTAATCTATGTGCGTCTGTGAAGTGAGTTATTAATCTAAAATTAGATCTATGAAAAAAATTGCGCTATTGCTATTTGGCATGGCATTAATTGCTATGCAAGTCGTAAATGCTCAGGTAACACGATTATCTGGAACCGTTACGAGTTCCGAAGACGGATCTGTTATTCCGGGGGTTTCTGTGGTTGTTAAAGGTACAACTATTGGTACAACTACCAATATTGACGGTAACTTTGAATTAGGAGTACCTAACGATGCACAGGTCTTGTTGTTTTCTTTCATCGGAATGAGAACTGTTGAAGTTCCGATTGAAGGGCAGAGTGTTTTCAATATAGAATTGCAACCCGATGTTTTAGGTATTGATGAAGTTGTTGTCGTCGGTTATGGTACGGCAACTAAACAATCATTTGTAGGTACTGCAAAATCTATTAAGAGTGAAAACCTGGAAAGTAAGTCTGTGTCAAACGTTTCACAGTCACTTGCCGGAGAAGTAGCCGGTGTAAGAGTAATTAATACTTCCGGACAGCCTGGTTCTACAGCTACAATCAGGATCAGGGGTTTTGGTTCTATTAACGGGAACAGAAGTCCTCTCTATGTCGTTGACGGAGTTCCTTATGATGGATCTTTAAACGCGATTAATCCTAATGATATTGAATCAACTACAATCCTTAAAGATGCTACAGCTACAGCTATTTACGGATCAAGAGGAGCAAACGGTGTTATTCTGATCACAACCAAATCAGGAAAACCAGGAACTTCAACTATCGAAGTTGATGTAAAAAGAGGTGTCAATTATGCCGGGCTTCCGCGCTACAACAGGATAAAATCTCCTGAAGAATATATCGGATTAAGCTGGGAAGCATTATATAACAGGGGTGTCGCTTCCGGAGTAGCCGATCCTGAAGCTTTTGCCAACGACAGGTTGTTTGGTGAAGCTGGTATTGATGAAAGATATAATATGTGGAATGCCGATGGTGCTGACCTGATCGATCCTGTCACCCGTACTGTAAGGAGTGGTGTAACAAGGAAATATAATCCTGAAAACTGGGAGGATTATGGTATCCAAAACTCTTCAAGGACTGAAGCCAATGTAACTTTCAGAGGAGGTACAGAAGACACCAAATATTTCACCTCTTTTGGTTTGTTAAATGATATTGGTTATATTATTAATTCTGATTTTAAAAGGTACAGTGCCACAGTTAACCTTGAAACCAATATCAGGCCTTGGTTAACAACAAGCATTAAAATGAATTATGCCGGTACAGAGACAAATAATAACGGCCAATCCAGCGATTCAGGTAGTATTTTCTGGTTTGTTGATAACCTGCCACCAATTTTCCCATTATTCTTAAGAGATGAAAATGGTGATTTTGTTGAGGATCCGGTATTTGGTGGAAATCAGTACGATTATGGTGTCGGAAGGTCTTTCGGCGCGTTAACAAACTCCATTGCCGATGCCCATTTTGACAGAAGTAATACAAAACAAAATCAATTGCACGGTAATTTTAACGCACTATAAGGATTTTAAATGGGTTAACGCTGGAAAATACTTTTGGGGCACAATTCTCTGCAACCAAGTATAACAGCCTGAATAATCCATTTTATGGCTCATCCGCAACTCAGGGAGGTTCAATCTTCAAAAGAGATACTCAGTTGATTACTTATAACCTGTTGAACCTATTGCGTTTTAAAAGAAGTTTAGGTTCGCATAATTTTGAAGCTCTTGCTGCTCACGAAAGCAATTCATGGGAAAGAAAAATTGCTACTGCCAGTAAAAATAAAATGGTGCATCCCGATATTGATGACCTGAATAACTTTATTATTGTTTCTTCTCCACCAACATCATATACCGATGTTGTCAGATTGGAAAGTTACTTTGGGCAGTTAAATTATAACTATAATAACAGGTATTATTTATCTGCCTCTATCAGGAGGGACGGTACTTCAAGATTTATTGGCGATAACAAATGGGATACTTTTGGATCACTTGGTTTTTCTTGGATTGTATCTGAAGAATCATTTATGCAGAATTTAAGTTTTATCGATTTCCTGAAGTATAAAATCAGCTATGGTTTAGTTGGTGAACAGGCCGGTGTTGGAATGTACCCTGCTTATAATACAGTTGATGTTAGCAACCTGAATGATCAGATTTCTATTTCGGAACGTGATATAGGTAATCCGGATTTAACCTGGGAAACTTCAAAAATGTTCCAGACAGGTATTGAATTCGGAATAGGTAGTATTTTGGATGGTTCGTTTGAATACTACGTTAAAAACACCGACAATCTGTTATTTGACAGGAGAGTAGGCCCATCTGTTGGTTATGCAATGATCACAGTAAATGATGGTATGTTGAGAAACAGTGGCCTTGAGTTTGATTTAACTGCTCATATCATTAATACAAAAAATTATAGCCTGGATTTTACTGTTAACGGTGAATTCCTGACTAATAAATTGATTGAAATGCCTATAGACCCTGCAACTAACGAACCTAAAATCATTGATATTGATGGAAGGTTTGGCAGAGCTGAAGGACATTCTGTTTATGATATATATTTAAGAGAATGGGCAGGGGTTGATCCTGCTGATGGAAAATCTATGTGGTATGTTAATTATTACGATGAAAATGGAAACGGTGCAATGGATTCAGGTGAAGAAATTGCTTCTTTACATGAATACACAGTAGAAAATCCGGATAATGCAATCAGCGAAACTGTCACTAAAAATTATGCTGATGCAACTCAAAGATATGTCGGGGAAAGAGGAATTCCAACAGTAAGTGGTGCATTCAGATTGGAAGGTCGTATACATAGTGTTGATATCAGTGTTCAATTCTTATACGGCCTTGGTGGTTATGGATACGATGCTCATTATGCAAATTTAATGAATAATGACAATATTGGTGGAAACAACTGGTCGACCGATATTTATGACAGATGGCAAAAACCCGGCGATATTACCAATGTGCCAAGGTTATCTGATAATTACGATACAAATGTTATTAGCGGATCAACCCGCTTCTTAACAAAACTGGATGCTCTGAATCTTAATAATATTCGTGTTGGATATACAATACCAGCTAAACTGACTCAACAAATTGGAATAAATTCAGTTAATATATTTGT
>JAFGGF010000250.1 GCA_016930735.1 Prolixibacteraceae bacterium | reverse complement strand
CCCTGCGCATAATAAGAATTACTTGTATCCAGTTCCGATTTAGTAACAACAGCCACCGAACCAAAGAATGAAGAATAATAAGCCGCTGTCAGGCCTGCCAGTCCACTACCAACTACTACAGTGTCAAATTCATAGATTTGCATACTCCTCCCGATTTTGCCCGGCAAAGTTAACATTTATACTAATTCATTTGTATATAATATTTTAATGATGAAAAAATATCATATTTTAATAAATTATATTTTCAGGTATTCTTCCCTGACAGGGATAAATACTTCAACAGCAACTGATTCTTCCAAAACTATTACCTCATGTTCAACATTTTCCGGAACACACCAACTGTCGCCCGGTTCGGCTGAATACCAGTCGCTATCAATCCTGAAATTCAGCTTTCCCGAAATCAAGTATCCTGTTTGCTCATAAGGATGTTTGTGAGCCGGTAAACTGTACCCTTTTTTTAAAAGAAATTCACATAATAACGATTTTTCTTCGTGAACCAGCGGCTTCATTAAAACTCCATCAATGAGCGGTTTAAACGATTTTTGGCTTTTTTTTGTAAACATGACTAAATATTTAAGATTTTTAATACTTCGCGGATAGATCCAACCATAATATAGTTTGAATCAGGAATTTTGTCTTCAACCACATCTTCATATACCCAGGTAGTATGAAACGGGATATGAATGGCATTTGCCCCTAACTCAAGTACTGGGAGAATATCTGATTTGATACTGTTCCCGATCATTAAAAATTCAACGGGCTGTATATCGAGATGCTGAAGCAGTTGATTGTAATTCTCGGTATTTTTATTGCTCATAATTTCAATGTGATGAAAATATTTGAGTAATCCGGAGTTTTTCAGCTTCCTTTCCTGGTCGAGCAAATCGCCTTTTGTTGCTACTATCAATCGGTATTTTCCTGAAAGTTCTTTTAAAACAGTTTCTGTATCAGGAAAAATTTCATTTTTCCTTTGTATTTGTTCTTTCCCTAACCGGATTATTTCTCCGATTTGTTTCTGCGTAATTTTATTACCTGTGATTTCAAGTGCTGTTTCAATAAGTGAAAGCATAAATGCCTTTGTGCCAAAACCGTATAATTCAATGTTTTGTATCTCAATTTCAAGTAGTTTATTGTTGATCAGGTTTTCGCTGGCAAAATCACAGAATAATTCACAGAATTTTTTTTCTGTCTCCCGGTAATAAGGTTCATTTATCCAAAGTGTATCATCGGCATCAAAACCTATGACTCTGATTTTTGTCAGATCCATAAAAATTCGATTCAATTAAATAATTTTTGCGATTATTTTTTAAAGATAGATTCTTTTGAAAAATAATAAATTCATCGGGTTATAATAACCAGCTATAAAAATAACAAATATTGGAATTCCTTCCGGAATACAATTTTACTAAATGTAATCCATTATTTGCCCTGAAATCAGCAATAATGAGATTTCAGCCAGTTTGGTCTGGTATTTCACAGAAATCAGCCTCTCTTCAGCATCGAGTAAACTTTTCTGAACTTCTCTCAAATCGATCCCTGATAAGTTTCCGAGTTTATATCTTTCAAGTGCAATCCCAAGATTTTCCTGTGCCACGCTCAGGTTTTGTTCCTCAAGTTTTAATAACTGCAGATTATTCTGATAAGCAAAATATATTGTAATCAGGTCTGCTTTAACATCCTGCTCAAGTTCCTGATACCTGTAAACCCGGTTTTCTGTTTCAATCCGTGCATTTGCTTTGTTTTTTCGCTGGGTAAAACCATTAAAAATATCAACACCCAAAGTAAGGCCATAATTTACCGACCTGGTTTGCTGATTATTCATTGCCAGTTCGCCATAGTCGCTGATAGTACCTGTTCCGTAACCTCTGTATGAATAATTATAACTTGAAGTAAAATTCAGGTAGGGATATGAGCGTGATGCGATAATTTTATAGTCGAGTTCAGATATAACCTGATTCTTTTTTGAAATCAACAATTCTGTATTTAATTTCAAAGTCAAATCAAGCAAATCGTCATACAACAGGTTGGGATTGAGAAAAATTGTAGTATCTTTTAATGTTATTTTTTCGTTGAGGTTTTCAAGAGCCATCAGTTTTTTTAACCTTACTTCTGATTCGAGTATTACTTCTTTCTGCCTTGCCAGGCGTGAACTGTCGCTGTTCAGGTAAACCATTGATTGTAAAAGTTCCAGTTTCGATGAAGCTCCCAGTAAATAGCGCTCTTCATCTATTCTGACCCTTTCTCTTGAAAGTGATACAGCATATTCCATATTATTAAAATTACTCAATTGCTGAATCAGAGAATAGTATTCGGTAACTATCTGGGCAACCAGGTTTTCCATTGCCATTTGAGAGTTGAGCTCGCCAACTTGTTTTAATTCGTTTAGTTTCTGGTAAGTGGTTTTAACATTAAATCCATTAAAAAGGGTCATGCTAAAATTTAATGCTGCAGAACCTGTAGTATTCTGAATGCCGCTTGATGTATTTTTAGAACCATCATTCATATTCTGAGTGGTGGTAGTAACATTTCCGCCATACCTGTTTGTAGTAGTAAGTGAAGGTAAATAACCGGCATTCCCCCTTGTATAATTATTGCCGGCGATTTCTTCCTGATTTCGCGTAACCTTAATCGAGAAATTTTGTTCAAGGCCAGTCTGAATAGAACGGCTCAGATCGTATATTTCCTGTGCATCAACCGATTGACACATAAAGAAAATGAACAGAAAAAGAATTAAGTTTTTATTTATTATCCGAAATAGTCGGTTCATTTTTAATATTTTTTGTTTCACTTGAAATAAATAAGTAAATACCCGGAACAACATAAAGGGTGAGAAAGGTTGAAAGCAAAAGCCCGCCAACTACTGCAATCCCCATAGCAACACGGCTTTTGGCTCCTTCTCCCAAACCAAGAGCCAGAGGCAAAATTCCAAGGATTGTAGATAAGCTTGTCATTAAAATTGGGCGGAAACGGGCTGCCGAGGCAAACCTGATTGCATCCTTTTTACTCAATCCGGTATCTTTACGCTGGTTTGCAAATTCCACTATAAGAATACCATTTTTGGAAACCAGCCCGATCAGCATAATAATACCAATCTGACTGAAAATATTCATGGTTATATTAAAATACCACATAAAAACCATGGCTCCTGTTAAAGCCAGCGGGACTGTCATCATTACGATGATAGGATCCTTAAAACTTTCAAACTGAGCAGAAAGTACCAGGAATATCAATACAATTGCCAATAGGAAAGCAAACATAAGGCTCGATGAACTCTCCATAAAATCTTTTGAATCACCTGCCAGTGCTGTCCTGAAGGTGTCATCCAGAACATCTTTGGCAATAATATCCATTTCTGCCAAACCTTCGCTGATAGTTCTTCCCTGTGCCAATCCCGATGATACAGTGGCTGAAACAAACCGGTTGTAACGATACAACTGAGGTGGTGCTGTTTCCTCCTGCAAACTGACAAAATTATCAAGCTGAACCATTTGGCCGCTATTATTCCTAACGTATAACGATTTCAGGTCGAGTGGTTTATTCCGGTCCTGACGGGCCAATTCACCGAGTATCTGGTATTGTTTGCCATTCATAATAAAATAACCAAACCTCTGTCCACTTAAAGCAAGCTGAAGTGTTTGCCCGATATTCTGGGTTGAAACACCCAGCAAATTGGCTTTATCACGGTCGATAACAATCTGTAATTCAGGTTTTGTGAATTTCAGGTTTACATCTGCCATTTCAAAGGTTGGATTATCCTGCACCCTGGCCATAAATTCGGGTAAAATTTCACGTAGTTTATCAATATTCGGAGCCTGAATTACATACTGGATAGGAAGCCCGGCACGCCTCCCTCCAAAGGTTGACTCCTGAATTACACTGGCCCTTGCTTTTGTCATTTTCCTTAGTTCTGCAGAGAGCCGGTTGGCTATTTCCTGCTGTGAACGCGTCCTTTCCGAAGGAGGTACCAAAACCACCCGTACAAAAGCCCTGCTCCCTCTTATCATTGTGGTTACTTTGTCGCGTTCAGGAACAGTCCTCTCTACCAAAGCAGTTACTTCTTCCGCATACTCTTCGTTAAATTCATAGGTTGACCCTTCGGGAGTTGTTATATTAATATTTAATTGTGAACGGTCTTCCATCGGGGCCATTTCTGCGGGTATGTTTTTCCATAAAAGAAATATCAGGAAAAAT
>JAFGGF010000249.1 GCA_016930735.1 Prolixibacteraceae bacterium | reverse complement strand
TTACACATAATTCGTAATATTGTATTATTAAAGTATAATAATTATAAATCATGGATGATCTTCAAAACAGTACCAAATATCAGGACATCTTGAAAACAGCACATGACCTGTTTTGGAAATTCGGGATAAAAAGGGTCACTATTGAAGAAGTGTGTAAAGAGGCAGGTGCAAGTAAAATGACTTTTTACCGTTTTTTCCCGAATAAGATTGAGCTTGCCAAAACAGTGATTGACAGCATTTTTAATGAGTCGGTTGAAAAGTATAATGCCTTAATGGCATCTGATATTCCATTTTCTGAAAAAGTAAAAAAGCAGATACTATTGAAATTTGAAGGGACAACAAATCTGAGTACTGAGCTTATAAAAGATATTTACGGTGGCCAGATCCCTGAAATAAAAGAACACTGGGAAAAGCAAAGTACCAAAATGCTACAGGTAGTTTTGGCTGATTACCGTGATGCCCAGAAAAAAGGTTGGGTCAATAAAAATGTGAATGTTGATTTTATACCATTTTATACAAATAAACTGTTTGAAATCGTTTCCGATGAAAAAGCAATAACATTGTATGGCAGTGTCCAGAACCTGATTATGGAACTGGTAAACCTGTTTTTTTACGGAATCCTTCCACATGATTCTGATAAATGAAAAAAACTTTTCCCATATTAATAATAATACTGATATTTTTCTTTTTTAAAGGATTAGGACAGGAAGAAAACAACACCAGCGCTAAATGGGTGTTTAAAGGTCAATTATCAGCCTATACTCATTTTAATCCTAATAATAACCTGCCGGTCTGGACAGGATTGCGGTATATTCCACAAACCAACCTGGAATTCGGACTGGGAGAAAAACGGATGATCGATTTTGAAGCATCGGCAAACGGATACGGCAATCTGGGATTTGACCCCTTTTCAGAATCGGATGCAAATGGCGACCTGAAACCTTATCGTTTTTGGGGACGATATTCCTCCAGACAATTTGAATTCAGGGTAGGATTGCAGAAAATTAATTTTGGTTCGGCTACCATGCTTCGGCCACTAATGTGGTTTGACCAGCTTGACCCTCGTGACCCGCTTCAGTTAACCGATGGTGTTTGGGCAGCACTTGCACGCTACTATTTTCTGAATAATACAAACATCTGGGTATGGGGATTATATGGAAATAAAAATAAAAAAGGGTGGGAGATAACCCCAACCACCAAAAGAGAACCTGAATATGGAGGACGGATACAAATGCCGGTTCCCGGAGGCGAGGCAGCATTATCATTTCACCACAGAAAATCATATGAATATGATGTATCAGAATATCCTGCATTAAATGAAAACAGGTTTGGCTTTGATGCAAAATTTGATACGGAAATTGGCTGGTGGGTTGAAGGATCGTGGGCATCCATGCCCAATGCAATGCAGTTTAAAAACCAGGAGATAATAAATATTGGTATGGATTATACATTTGATATTGGAAACGGGATAACCATTATTTATGAGCAACTTTTTGCTGCTTTGGATGAAAAACCTTTTGCTTTTGATAAACCAATAACCTTTTCGTTGCTGAATGTAACTTATCCAATCGGATTGTTTGATAATCTGAGCGCCATTGTATATTACGACTGGACCAATAATTCGGCTTATAATTTTATAAACTGGCAGAAACAGTTTAACAATTTATCATTGTTTGTAATGGGGTATATTAATCCTAAAGAATATAACATTCCAACTCAGGCGGCGGATGAAATCCTCTTTGCCGGCAGCGGAGTGCAGGTTATGGTAGTGATTAACCATTAATTTGGGTGCAGTGTATTTTTTTATAAAGAATAAAGTATATAAAAAGTAAAATGTTAGTTGTAAGATGTAAAAAGTAAAGATGTTTAATCCAAAAAGAATGAATTATGAGTTTTGTGAAAGGTTTTTCTGAATTAGAAACATATAAGCTGGCGAGGGAAATATCATTTGAAATTTATAGGCTTTCGAGATTATTCCCTTTAGAAGAAAGGTATTCACTTATTGATCAAATAAGGCGTTCCTCAAGGTCAGTTGGGGCTCAGATTGCAGAAAGCTGGGGAAAACGCAGATATGAAAAACATTTTATTTCCAAACTAACAGATGCAGATGCAGAATTATTTGAAACCCAACATTGGATTTCAACAGCATTGGAATGTGGATATTTAGAAAAAATTATCCATGATGAATTACTTAAAAAATGTAATGTTTTAAGTAAGAAGATAAATACCATGATTTTAAAAGCAGATAAGTTTTGTAATATAAAATCAATTGAATGAATTATTACAACTTACTATTTACAATTTACAATTTACAACTTACAACTTACAAATTATTAAATGTAATTGACTGAGAAAGAGAATTATTAATAATCCAACAAAATGAATAGTATTATTGAAATTGAAAACCTTGTCAAATCATTCCCAATGGGGAAATCAAAGTTTACAGCATTAAACGGGATAAACCTTGAAATTGGCAGGGGAGAGTTTGTCGGGCTGATTGGGCCCAGCGGCTCCGGCAAAACTACATTGTTAAATATCACCGGCTCACTCGATATGCCAACATCAGGTGAAGCGCTTATTCTAGGGCAATCGGTAGGTTCTCTAAATGCAAAACAGGCAGCAAAATTACGGAAAGAGAACCTGGGTTTTATCTTCCAGAGTTATAACCTGCTTGCAGTGCATACGGTATTCGAGAATGTGGAATTTCCACTCTTATTGCTTGATTATTCAAAAGCAGAAAGGAAAAAAATGGTAATGGATTCACTTGAATGGGTGGGATTAACCGATAAGGTAAAATCAAAACCACCTCAACTTTCGGGAGGTGAATGCCAGCGTGTTGCCATTGCCCGGGCCATGGTTAAAAAGCCTTCTCTGGTATTGGCCGATGAACCAACAGCTAATCTTGATGCAGCCAATTCGCACAATATCCTGCAGACAATGGAAAAACTGAATAAAGAGTTGAAAACAACCTTTTTATTTGCTACCCATGATGATAAGGTAATAAAATACCTGCGTAGGAAGATTTACTTGCTTGATGGTAAACTAGATAAGGATGAAGTTATTAAGAATTAGTAAACAGTTAACAGTTAAATGTAAACGGTTAAAAAATGAATCACGCTGCGAGTTTTAAAGATTTAAAAACCTACAGATTGTCAAGGGAAATTTCGAAAGAAATTTATACGATAACTAAATCTTTTCCTCAAGATGAAAGATTTTCATTAACTGATCAAATCAGACGTTCATCCAGGTCAGTGGGAGCGCAAATTGCAGAAAGTTGGGCGAAAAGAAAATATGAAAAACATTTTGTTTCTAAACTTACTGGTGCTGATGGTGAACAATATGAAACCCAGCATTGGCTGGAAATTTGCCTTGAATGCGAATATATTGAAAAAGATATGTTTACCGAATTAATGGAAAAGTGTGAAACATTAGGAAAAATGATTCATAATATGATACAAAAATCCGATCAGTTTTGTAAGAACTGTTAACCGTTAACTTTTTACTGTTCACTTAAATATATAGAAATGAATAAAAAGAAAATACAATGAAACTTGCGATAAAACTGGCATACAGAAACCTCATTGGTGCCGGGCTGCGCACCTGGCTCAACGTTATAGTCCTGTCTTTTTCCTTTGTTGTGATAATCTGGATGAAAGGTGTCCTGATAGGTTGGGACTATCAGGCTAAAACAGATATGAAAAACTGGGAAACAGGAGGTGGGCAGTACTGGCA
>JAFGGF010000038.1 GCA_016930735.1 Prolixibacteraceae bacterium | reverse complement strand
GCTGAATTTATTGCCCACCCTGAATGTGAAAAACCTGTTCTGCTGCTGGCAAATCATATTGGTTCAACCACTGCTTTATTAAATTATGTACAAAAAAGCACCTCTGAAAAGTTTATTGTGGCAACCGAAAGCGGAATATTTCACCAAATGAAAAAAGCCTGCCCCGATAAAATATTCATTGCTGCGCCATCGGTTGATTCAACATGTGGCTGCAATGACTGTACCTATATGAAAATGAACAGCCTGCAAAAATTGTATGTTTGCCTGAAACACGAGTTGCCGGAGGTTACATTGCCTGAAGAAGTCATTCAGAAAGCCAGGCTTCCCATCCAGCGTATGCTGGAAATTTCAAAATAAATTATTACCTGATTTTTAATTGAGTGCTGTTTTGTATTTTTGAAAAAACAGTAAAATAACTATGCCCGAAAAAAACATTCAACTGGCCGATAGATTTGCCGATGATTACGACAGCCAGGTTACAAAAAATAACTGGACTGGTCCTGAAGTTTTATTTAACCTCTGTAAGGAATATATTCAACCAGGGCAGGCGTTACTTGACCTTGGAATTGGAACCGGAGCCAGCGCGTTTCCTTTTAAAAATGCAGGAATAAAAATTACCGGTGTTGATGCAAGTCTAGAAATGATCAGGGTTTGCAGGTTAAAAAAAATAACTGAAAACCTGTGTCAGATAAATATTGAAACTATGGAACTCCCTTTTGAAAAACAGAGTTTTGATATGGTTATTTCCAACGCTTTGTTTCATTTGGTTCATCCTATTGATCTTCTTTTTATAAAGATTTCAGAAATATTAAAACCAAGTGGCATTTATGCATTTACTTATGAATCGGCAAAGGATTTGTCAGGATATAAAGAAACAGAACCGGGTATATGGCAAATGATTACCGAAACCGGTGTTACTACTTTCAAACATAAAAAGGAATACATTTCAAACCTTCTTAAGGAAAATAATTTCAGAAAACTGAAAGAAAAAACCTTCCTGGCTTATTACAATAAAGAGCTGGACAAGGAATTCTACTTTAGTGCGGTTCTTGCAGAAAAGAAAAACTAATTCCGGTGCACATTTTCAACCAACAGGTTTTGTTTTGTTACTTCAATGGCTTTTAAAAGTGTATTGTCAATTTGTTTGATAATCGGGTAAAATCCTTCTTCGCCAATTATATTCCTTGCAATATAAGCCTTGGCCTGTGTTTTAATAATTAACTCCGATTCTTTTAATCCGGATTTGTCAGTCGGTACTCCTTTTCCCCTGGCATATTCAAGTAATTCATTCAGAATGTTGTTTTTATCGAGGTAATTTTCTATCTGATCAGCATTTGAAAATTCACTTAATTCACTTCTGTGGTGGTCGGCGTAAAAATAGGCAAACTGGTAAATAATTCCCCTGTTTGTAAGCCTGGCCAGATACTCAGAAATACCGGTTGTGTCAGCAGGGACAAAAATATCAGGAATTATTCCCCCTCCGCCATAAACAATGCGGCCACTTTTGGTTTTATATTTTAACGAATCGGCAACTGTTATGCTGTCAACATCTATAAATTCACCATGGTACATACGGTCATAAAGTTCTTCATAATATTTTTCCCTTCCTTCATTGTAGGGTTTTTGAATGCTTCTTCCACTGGGCGTATAATATCTTGCAATAGTTAATCTGAGGGCAGAACCATCGGTCAGGGGTATTTGTTCCTGTACGAGCCCTTTTCCAAACGACCGCCTGCCAATAATCAGGCCCCTGTCGTTATCCTGCATAGCCCCGGCCAGTATTTCGCTTGCAGAAGCAGTCTGTTCGTCGATTAAAATATAGACTCCCAGGCCAGCTAAGGAATTCCTTGCTGAGGCATTGTAGGTCTTTTTAGGCTGGTTGACTCCAAGTGTATATAAAATGGGTTCGTCTTTTTCCAGAAATTCATCTACCATTCGTAAAACAGATGTAAGGTATCCGCCAACATTACTCCGTAAGTCAATAATAATTTTTTGGGCTCCATGGTTCATTAATTTACGGACACCATCCATAAATTCATCATAAGTAGTTTCGGCAAAACGTGTTATTTTTATATAGCCTGTTTCTTCATTTACCATATAAGAAACATCAACACTGTAAATAGGTATGTCGCCCCTGATTATTTCAAAATTCAGCATTTCATCAACTCCCGACCGGATAATTCCAACATTGACTTTACTCCCCTTTTCACCTTTCAGTAATTTGAGTACCTCATCGTTTCTGATTTCAACACCGGCAATTATACTGTCGTTTACCGTAACAATCCGGTCGCCATCCTGCAGTCCGACATTAAATGAAGGGCCGTTGGCTACTACATCAACCACTCTCACGGTATCTTCCTGAATGGAAAACTGAACCCCGATCCCGGAAAAATTCCCCTGCATTTCCTCCCTGACTTCCTGCATATTCCTGGCCGGTATGTAAACAGTATGAGGATCAAGATTTTTCAGGATTTCCGGGATAGTTTTTTCTACAATGTCTGAAATGTTTACACTGTCGACATATCCTTGTTCTACCAGGCTTAGTATTGTGCCTATTTTATTCGGGGTACCCATATTAAATCCGGAGTAACTTACCTGGCTGTTCCTTTTCAGGGAATTCCCCAGGAAAATCCCGGCTGCCATGGTTACTGCAATTATAATGGGTATATAAATCAATACCTTATTCTTCATTTTCTGTTTCTGTAATTGTTTCGATATCTACTCTGACAACCTCGATATTTGCTCTCTTTAAAAGGTTTAATCCATCTTCCAGCCTGTAACTTTCAGTAAACACAACCCTTTTAATGCCTGCCTGGATGATCAGTTTTGCACACTCAAGGCAAGGCGAAGAAGTTACATACAAAGTAGCTCTGTCGCTGCTGTTGTTCGATTTAGCTACTTTTGTAATAGCATTGGCTTCGGCATGTAAAACATAAGGCTTGGTTTTATTATTTTCATCTTCACAAACATTTTCAAATCCCGATGGAGTCCCGTTATACCCATCTGAAATTATCATTTTATCTTTTACAATTAAAGCTCCTACCTGTCTGCGTTTGCAATAGGAATTCCGTGCCCAGATGGCAGCCATTTTTAAATATTGCTGATCGAGTTTATATTGTTTTGAATTGTTTTCCATACCGACTTGATTAAATATGTTCTTAAAAAACAGAACGGATTACAAATGTAACGTTGTTTTTTTAGTAACAAACCCGTAAAATCCGTTGAGGTTCAATTTTTAAGAAATATTAAGCTTACAAATGTGGAATTATAGCACAAAAAAAGAGCCTTGTACAATTACAAGGCCCTTAATCTGGATAAAAAATATGGTGTTATTCTTTTATTAATAACCAGGAATCATAATATTTGGGGAAATCGCGTCTGATTTGATGAACCCTTGTCCGGGCTTCCATTTCATTTTTAAATGAATTGACACAAATCCTGTAATAGCCTGATGTATTGCTTTGTAAAATAATTGGGGTAAACCCTTCCGAAATTAGAGTTTGCCTGTAATTTTTGGCATTGTCAAGGTTGCTGAACGAACCCACAATTACAAAATAACTATTAACATTATTTTTTGTTTCATCCTCCTTTTGAGTAAACGAAATGTCTTCCCTTTTAATCGTAATCGGTGTATTATCGGGCTTTTCAACCTCAGTTTTTGTTTCTGGGACAGAAAAAACTTTTGCCGGGGTTGGATTTTGTTTTAACGCTGCCTCATACGCATTTTCTGAAGTAGTTGCTTTTTTTGCAGTTTTACAAGACACAACCGCTATTAAAATTATTAATAAAAATGTTGCTGTTTTCTTCATGACTGTAGTTTTTACTATTTAACCAACGAAAATAAAAAAAAGGTTTGCCTGCATATTACATGACAAGAAAGAGTTATGCACATATAAATGTCAGTAACCTTTTATGAAACGGTTTTCCGGATAAAATAATATTTGAAAGGTATAAGAATATTGATAATTCAGGAAAACAGGTAGGTCAATTTACTATTGACATTGTTATTTTTTCCCCAAGTAAATCTTCAAGAGGGAAAGAATATTTTAATTGTTTGCCAATTGATATAGCATCATCAATGGAAAAATTATCAAATCTGATCAGATAGCTCATTAAGAAGTACGTAACCCTGCCACAACTTCTGCAGTGAATCAGAATTTTCCCGTTTTCTTCTGATAATGCTTCTTTGAATTTTACCAGATTTTCAGGGGAATAAGCATCCATTCCACCAATTGGGACAGATATATAACCAATCCCTAATTCACCTGCCATTTTTTCTTCATCAAAAGCAGTTTGTTTAAATTCATTCATTTCATCATCAGTTCGAAGGTTGATAATTAAACCGACGCCTTGTTTTTTAATCCATTCAAGTGCATCAAGCGAAGGCTGTCCGCTTAGATACAAATCGCCCCACTGATACATATTCTGAAAGTTTTCAATCGGAATTACCGGTAATTTTTTTTGATTTTTGATTTTTAAAAAATTTGCTTTAGCAGGATAAATAAGGCAGGCCAGGACAAAAAGGAACGTAGTTGTTAATGTTGTTTTTTTCATAATTTTCAGATTAAATTTTCAGGATAAAAATAAAATACATCTGAATAACAAAATGTTAAAGAAGATGTAACAATTGTTAACCGATTGTTATTTGAAAGAGTTTGTAACAAATCAGGCAGATATAAAATTAGTCTGACTAAGAAGCACAAAAAATCAGACTTAATAATTAACCAAAATAATAATGTATTACTTTGCCCTGAAATCGAACCAGATTTTTATAGGATAACTTTCATCCGCTGAAATAACACTTTTCTGGCTTCCCGGCCCCAGGCTTTCCGCCTTTTTAAATTTTGTTCCAATAGCCGGGATTTCATATAAAAACGAAATATCTCCTGTTGGGAACGGTGGGAAAGTACCACCTGCAACATGTTTTGGTTTATCGGGTTTATACAATTGTAAATATAAATCAGGTGTAGAAGTAAAAGCTGTAAATGGAAATTCGGTCGTTTCAAATCGTACCCAATATAAATTTCCAAAATATCCTTTGAATTCAGGATAAATCAGGTTATTAAAACTTTCACCGGTAATGGTATTGTTGTATTCATTTTCCCAAACGCCAAAACGGCTTCCTTTAATCCTGTTTTTCCACACACGGTACGGACCACGCCCCATCCATCTTACACTTTTACAATTCTTTTCAGGATATGCAAATGCAATTCCCAGATAATCAATGTCCTCAATGTTTTCCTTTGGAGGTTCCGCCTCCATTTCAAGTAATCCGGTCCGATACAGTTTCCAACGTATTGTTCCCGGATATCCCTTATAAGTTACTGTATAAATAAAGTTACCTAAACTATCATAATCCCAACTGGTTTCCTGAACTCTTGATTCAAAATTTCCGGTTGCATAACCTCCTGAAAAAGAAATTCTTCCATTCTCATTAACAACATTATGAAGGGTTCCGTTCCCTTTATTGAAAGTTATTCTCAGTTCGTTCAGAATTACACTTACCGAAGTAGCAGTTTCAAATACTCCTAATCTTATTTTACTGCCTTCCAGTTCTTTAACCAGTGTTTCAGCTATTTCACCGGATTGTTTTAAAGGCCAGCTCCAGGTATAAATTTCATTTCCATGAGGATCGACTGCTGTAAAATATAACAGGTCGGCTTTACCAAGCAAATCCAGACAATCAACCTGAACCGGTTTAATTTCGCCGGGTTTTACATCAGGGCTTTTGATACTGCCCTGCCCGATAATTTCAGTATTAATTTCAGGGAAAACAGTTTTTACCAGTTTCCAGGAAAAAGAACACTGATTCAGGTTTGTATAAATGTATTTATTTTCAAGGAACAGTTTTCCGTCCCAATCCGAATTTATTGTTTCCGTTTTAACCTGAACAGGCGACCAGATTTCTTTGATTGTATAAAAACTTCCCTCTTTTTCACGGTGAGGGCCTAGTATCCCATCAGGAGCATGGTTCCCATCCGAGTCGTAAACTTTGCCTTCCTTGTCTGTCCTTAAAACTGCTTCATCAGCTAAAACCCACAAAAATCCACCTGCATGCAAGGATGATGACTGATATTTTTCCCAGTAATCTTCAAGCCCGGCACCCAATCCTCCATCGTAAAGCCCATGCAAAAATTCTGTTGGCATAAACAAATCATTCCCAAAATCATAATTATAATCAGGATAGTGCTTTGTATTTATATCATTCCGGTGCAGCCAGGGATAAATTACAGGCCTTTTCTGAATGTCGTATTTATGAAACCATTTTTCGTTGGCAAAATCCCAGCCGCCTTCATTCCCATGATCCCATATTACAACCGAAGGATGGTTTTCGTCCTTTAAAATTGTTTCCCTGATCACCTTTGGCCCTACAATTGTATCGTAACCCTGCTGCCAGCCAGCCACTTCATCAAGAACAAACAAACCAAGAGAATCGCATAGTTCCAGAAAACGTTCATCGGGTGGATAATGCGACATGCGTACCGCATTCATATTCATTTCTTTTATAAGGTGAATATCGGTAAGGTGTACTTCTTCACTCAGGCACCGCCCTGTTTCAGGCCAGAATGAATGACGGTCAACTCCCTTAAAAACAACTTTTTTGCCATTTATATAAAACCCATCCTGCTTGCGAAGTTCGACAGTCCTGAAGCCTATCCGTTTTGTAATTTTATGGAGTTCTGAATCTCCTTCAAATAAAGTGATCTGCATATCATACAGAATTGGCCATTCAGGATTCCAGGAAATTATATTTTCAAAAGTGCCGCTAACAAGGGCTTTAGTATCATTTTTATGTATTTCTCCGGTTATAGTTTTACCAACTTTATTTCCTTTCAGGTCGAACAAATCGATTGAAAATGAATAGTCTGATTGGGTGTTTCTCATTTCAACTAACACATTAAAAGAGCCATCTGCTTTGGCATTAACAGCAACACGGTCCATATGTATTTCAGGTAATATTTCGAGGAATACAGGACGGTAAATCCCGCCAAAAATCCAGTAATCTGCCTGGCGTTCAGCAAGGTTTACCGATTCATTTTCAGATTGTTTTGCCACATCAATTTCAAGAATATTCGATTTTCCGTATTTGAGTAATTTACTTATATCGTACCTGAACCTGTAAAAACCTCCCTGGTGAAATTCACCTGCCTGTTTGCCGTTTATCAGAACTTTGGTATCGGTCATTGAGCCTTCAAATACAATGTTAATGGTTTTGCCTTTCCATGTTTTCGGAACTTCAAATTTGTATTTGTATAAACCATGTTCCTTTCCGAGCTTAATATTTTCATTGCTCCAGTCGTGTCCATAATTGTATGTCCCGAATCCCTTCAATTCCCAGTTTGAAGGCACATCAATAGTTGTCCATTCCCCGCTGTTTCTGCCATCGGTACAATAGAAATCCCATTTTACTGGATTATCAGCATCGGTACCCGACAGGTAAACAATTTCTGTTTTCTGTGTGAAACCAAAAAAGCTGACAATAAAAAGAATGCAGGTAAATATTATTTTTATCAGATTCATAGTGAGTTATAAAAGTGGATTATTATTTTTTATCAGAAGGATTACTGTATTCCTGATTTAAATCAAAGTCCGATTTCAGAAAATCTTTTGTACCGGGCAGTTCAATATCAAAACCTGAACACTGGTCAATCATTATTGATAAATCGGAAGATTGGAAATCGATAACATGCCCGGCAGCTTTTCGGTCGTCAGAAATAAAATGAAGATGGAATCCCACAACATTTATTTTACCGGTATATTCAGGGAACCAAAATCCCACAAGGGTTCCGTTTACATTTTCTGATTCAAAAATCGGGCGGTTGACAAGGGCTTCGCTAAGTGTTTTCGAATATGGGGGTTCCTGTTTTTCCGCTCCGCCGCATTTAATCCGGTCAAACTTTCCCTTAATTCTAAAAGTGTAACCTGAGTTTACAGAAGGTAGATTATCAATGATCTTTGCCTTCATTTCTTCATAATTTACAGGTTCAGTAATATTGAATGAAAAGTCGTTATCAAAAAAAGTAACGACTGAAAAAGGCACCGGAATATTATCGCCTGCCTCCTGTACTGTGCCATCGGAGAGTAATTGGAAAACATTCCCGCCTGAAACGATCATTTCACCATTAAGGCCGTTAAATGTCCCCAATCCGGTATCGCCTTTCTTTTTAACATCTGAAACAGTGATTGTCCCGTCATAAATTTTATTTGCCAAAGCTGTAAATACAGAATACTGGTAAATTTTATCTGATTTTTCATGAATTTTCTCTTTATCTGAATTGCAGGAATAGTTACATATTAAAAATGTAAAGACTATTACAATTAGAAAAATCTGTTTCATATTTTAAAATGTAAAAAGTTATTTAAACAACCCGGCCTTAAAATTAGTGAATTTCTTTTACCGGGAGGGTACAATAAAAGGTGCTGCCTTTTTCGATTTCGCTTTCCACCCAGATTTTTCCACCGTTTCGTTCTGCAAACTCTTTGCAGAGGATTAATCCAAGCCCTGTTCCTTTTTCATCGGCAGTTCCGTTATATTTTACGGTATTCTGTATTTTAAAAAGTTCATTTATAGTATCCTGATTCATTCCTGTACCAAAATCTTTAATTTTAAAAATACAAAAATCATTATTTGAATGGATTGAAATATTAATTAGACCACCTTTATATGAGAACTTTACAGCATTGCTTAACAAATTCCTGATGATACAGTTCAAAGCATTTTTATCTGTAAAAACTTTTTGGTCTCCTATATCTTCAATATGAATTGTAATCCCTTTCGACCTTGCAATTTCGTTAAACATAGCAACATTATGGTCGATTTCTTCTTTTAAAAACAACCATTGTGGATCATGGTCAATATTTCCGGTTTGTGTTCGGGCCCATTCAAGCAAATTATCGAGTAAGGTATATCCTGAGTTTGCTGTCTGGTAAATTCCATGCATGAGTTCTTCAAAATCCTTGGTGTTTTTAATTTCCGGATTATTGATGATAAAATCTGAAAAACCGATAAGTGCATTAAACGGGCTTTTCAGGTCGTGCGCAATAATTGAGAAAAACTTATCTTTTGTGGCATTCAGTTCTTTTAACCTCGATTCATTTTCTTCGAGTTGTTTCAGGTTTTTTTCAAGTTGTTTTTTCTGAGTTTCAATTGTATTATAGTTTTGTTTAAGATTGTTGTTGTATTTCCTCCTTAATAAATACATATAAATGAACAATACTAAAAGCAGCGATAGCAAAGCAACAGAAACGACGGCAAGTTTTAATTTTGAACGTACATGGATCAATTCGTTTTCCTGTTTTTGAGTTTCAAGTTCCTGCTCCAGCTTGAGCCTGGCCAGTTCTTCTTTTACTGTCTCGTTATGTTCAAACTCGCCTAAGGCAATTGCCAGTTCTCCAGGTTGTAATAATTCATCTGTTTCATAAGCCTTTTCCAGCATTTCATATGCTTTATCGAACAATTGTAATCCCGCATATGCCTTT
>JAFGGF010000248.1 GCA_016930735.1 Prolixibacteraceae bacterium | reverse complement strand
GTTTCAAAACTCCGCAACAAAAAACTGGTATTCGACAGCCACGAGTATTTTACTGAAGTCCCGGAGCTGATCAACCGCCCGCGGACACAGAAAATCTGGAAAGGCATTGAAAAACGGATCGTCCCGAAAATAAAACATGCCTACACGGTTTGTGATTCGATAGCAGAGCTGTTTGAAAAAGAATACGGTGTAAAATTTGGTGTGGTACGGAATGTCCCTGAAAAACAGGAAGTCTTTGAAATCCCAAAGGAGAAAAAGATTGATACCGATAAAAAGATAATCCTGTACCAGGGGGCAATCAACATCGGGCGTGGAATTCCGGAAATTATTTCAGCCATGAAGCATGTTGAAAATGCCCTGTTGCTCATTGTCGGCAGCGGAGATATTCTTGAAGAAGTAAAAGATCAGGTGAAACAGGAAAAACTGGAAGACAAGGTGGTTTTTACCGGTCGGATCCCGGCAAACGAGGTTAAATATTTTACAGCCCAGGCAGATCTTGGACTTTCAATTGAAAAAGACATGGGATTAAATTACCGTTTTGCCCTGCCCAATAAACTGTTTGATTACATCGGGGCCACAGTTCCGGTAATGGTCTCCAACCTGCCCGAGATGGCAAAACTGGTCGGGCATTATAAGATTGGTTCAATCATCGATTCACATGAACCCGAATACCTCGCAAAAAATTTAACTAAAGCTTTGGAAAATGAGGAATTAAGAAAAGTGTGGAAAGCAAACCTTAAAAGAGCTTCGGAAGAGTTAACATGGCAGAACGAAGAAAAAGTGCTGATGAGAATATTTGAGTTTTGAAGTTGCAGGCTACAAGTTACATAAATCTTGTGTCTTGATACTCGATACTTGATACAAATATCTTAGGAATGACAAAAAAATACATCGCAGACCAAACCTTTCAGGAGGAAGATTTTTCGGTGAACAATCCGGAAGCAGTTGAATACGACAACTGTACATTTGACCAATGTAATTTTGCCGGTGCCGATTTATCGGATATTAATTTTCTGGAGTGTACTTTTAAAAACTGCGATTTAAGCATGGTAAAAATACCGAATACCGCTTTTCAGGATGTCCGGTTCGAAAACTGTAAACTATTGGGCGTTCATTTTGAAGACTGCAACAAATTCCTGTTGTCGTTCCACTTTAACGGATGTATGCTAAACCTTTCCTCGTTTTACCGCCTCGACCTGAAAAAAAGCCACTTTATAAACTGTATGTTACATGAAGTTGAATTTGCAGAAACAGATCTGTCGGGGCTGGCTTTCGATAACTGCGACCTTGCCGGTGCAAATTTTGAAAATACCAATCTTGAAAAATGCGACCTCCGAACAGCAAATAATTATTCCATCGACCCTGAAAACAACCGGATCAGAAAGGCACGGTTTTCACTTTCCGGATTAAGTGGATTGCTTGATAAGTATAATATTGAGATTGGTTGAGATTGAGATTAATTGTAATTGATGGATATTGATAGATATTAATGGATATTAATAGTTATTAAATATCAGTTCAAATTCTTTTAATTCAGGGTAAATTATTCAGAAATTATTTCTATTTGGTTGAATTTATTATCTTGTAGGTGATTAATAAAAATATTATGTCACGCTCCGATATAATTATCACACTGTTTACAATTATTTACGGATTAATGTTAACCGACCTGTTTTTCAGTTTTCATAAATTGGTGAGGGTAACAAAAAAGGTTGAGTGGCACTGGTTGCCGTTGCTGGCAGCCTGGTTTTTGTTTTTGTCAATTTTAAAAAACTGGTGGAACCTGGTTTTTATGCAGGAAGACCTTCATTGGTTTACCGTACCCTTTTTTATCGCCTACGGGCACCTGCTGTTCTTAATTTTTTTAATTGTCTCCGCAGTTCTGCCTGATAAAGTACCGGAAAACGGTATTAATTTAAAGGAATACTATTTCCGGAATCACTCCTATTTCTGGGGATTGATGAGTGCCATGCTTTTTGTCACACTTTTAATTTCAATTGCCAAATCATTGGTTAACAATATGGCAATCGAATTGACACAATCACTGGCTACAGGTATTCTTATCGGTTTAACTGCAATGCTGGCTTTAACCAAAAAATACTGGATTCATGCAAGTACCCTGATCCTGCTGACCACATTGATGATTCTTGAAATTTTAAATGCCTGAACTGTAAAATAATTCAAAATTCATCATTCATAATTTAGAATTTATCTACCGATGCCTCATCTGAATATCGACTCCTCCTGGTGATTGCCCGAATTTGTTCAGCCTGTAGGTAAACGAAAGCATAACGTACCTTCCGATACTGTTTGAACGAATTTCACGCAGGTAGTTCATTTCGCCAAACCGCTGGACAATGGTGTTCTTATTTAAAAGGTCGAAGCCACGCAACGTTAGTGTTGCCCTGTCATTTTTCAGGAAATGGTGGCTGACCTGAGCACCCAGCAAAGGAATGTTGATGCTTTTATTAAAACTTTCGGCATTGTAATTGGTAACATCGGCAGTGGCTTCCAGATCCCAGCTTTCACTGGGAGAGTAACGTAATTCGGCAAACCATGAAAGATCGAAATATTTATCGTTTAACGATTCCTGCAATGAATATTTTGAATTACTCAAAGTCAGGCCAACTCCGGAGATCACATCCCACTTATCCTTTTTGCGGTTATCGACACTAAAAGAATAACGGTGGCTGAATGTGGTATATTCATTTTCAGCTCCATTGATCAGGTTCAGACCTTTATTCCACGATTCTTCCCCGTTCAGGTTAATTTTAATTCCAAGCTTCCTGATCGGCGTAGAAAAATCGATACTGGCACTTGCTTCATAATCTTTATCGACATTAACAAGCCGGTTTACAAATCCCAGGTTTTCAGTGATAGTTCGCGACCAGTTTATTTTATCTTTTGTCATACTTCCGCTTAATGAAGCAAAAAACGAAGTAAATGAAAACTGGTCGAAAATGATCAGGTGCAGATTTCCCCGATGTGTGTATTCCGGGTTCAGATCGGGATTTCCGTAGTATAACGACAAGGAATTAATATTATTTACTACCGGTAATAACTGGCTTACAGAAGGAGTGTTAATGCCAGATGAATAAGATGCTACAATCCTTCTTCCGGTTGCCATTTCAACTTCAACACTGGCTTTTGGGGTGAAGTAAAAAAATTTGTTTTCATTTTCCGGATCCTGGTTCAGGGTATTGGATAATACACCTCTTTCGCCCTGCAATGTTAACGAAAGGGTTGATTTATCGGTAACCCTGCGGAAAGTAATACCCGGACGCATCCAGAAATAACGTTTTTCGAAATC
>JAFGGF010000247.1 GCA_016930735.1 Prolixibacteraceae bacterium | reverse complement strand
TCATCTTTAAAAAGAGAAAACATCCTTTTTTTGTTCACCGGAAAATATTATATTCGGGAAAACCTATTAACCTAAATTCTCATGGAGATAATTCAGGTAAGTGGTAAAAAAACACTGAATCAGTTTTATCAACTTCCCCATAAAATATATAAAGATGATCCGGATTGGGTTCCTCCTTTAAGAGGTATGCATGAGGATATTTTCAATCCTGAAAAAAACACAGGTTTTAAAAATGGCAAAGCCCAAAGGTGGATAGTTAAAAACGGGAAAGAAGTTGTGGGTAGGATTGCCGCTTTTTTTGAACATGAACTGGCAGATTCGTATGAACAACCCACCGGAGCTATCGGATTTTTTGAATCGGTTAACGATAAAAAAGTATCGGCTTTACTGTTTGACACAGCCCGTGACTGGCTGAAAAGCAATGGTATGGAAGCCATGGACGGGCCTGTTAATTTCGGGGAGAATTTTTTTAACTGGGGATTACTTGCCAAAGGGCATAAACAACAAACCTTCGGGATGCAATACCATCCGGAATATTACCTTAATCTTTTTGAAGATTATGGCTTTAATATATATTACAGGCAGTATAGCTACCGGATGGATATTTCAAATCCTGATTTGCCCGAGCGGTTTTGGAAAATTGCTGCATGGAGGGCTAAAAAGCCAAACCTCAGCTACGAACATTTTAAATTCAGTAAAAAAGAAAAATATATTTCTGATTTTATTAAAGTTTATGAGCAAGCCTGGCGAAAACACAGGAATTACAAGTCAATTCATGCCGAAGATATAAATGGATTATTAAATAATGCAAAGTATATTTTTGATGAGGAATTTGTATGGTATGCTTATTATAAAGATGAACCGGTTGCTTTTTTTATGATGCTTCCTGATGTAAATCAAATCCTGAGAAAATTAAAACCGGGAAAATTCGGGCCGCTTAAAATTTACCGGTTTTTCAGGTTAAAACGGAAAAAAACCATTACAAGGTGCAGAGCCCTTGTATTGGGAGTTATTCCCGGTTTTCAGCGGACAGGAGTTGAATCCGGAATATTCCATCAGGTTAAACAGGTAATGTTACGTAAATCGTGGTACAAAGAGATGGAAATGAGTTGGGTAGGCGATTTTAACCCGAAAATGAATGCCCTTTTTAAATCGTTTGGAGCCAACCACGATATTACACATTATACAATGCGTTATTTATTCGACCGGGAAAAACCCTTTAAAAGTATGCCGATAATCGACGAATAAACCAAACAATTCAAATTTTGTAGTACCTTTAGGCGAAACTTATCTGTCAATGAAATTAATTGAAGTAACTGATAAAGGTACTAAGAAACTTTTTCATAAAGTCCCCCATTTAATTTATAAAAATGACCCTAACTGGGCTTGCCCGCTGGAGGCAATGGTAGAAGAAACTTTTACTCCGGGGAAAAATTCAACATTTAAAAACGGGATAGCGATCCGCTGGATACTGGTTGATGAAAACAATAAATTATTGGGCAGGATTGCAGCTTTTATAAATTATAATAAATCGCATACCTATGAGCAACCAACCGGAGGTTGCGGTTTTTTTGAATGTGTGAACAATCAGGAGGTTGCAAATATGTTGTTTGACGCAGCAAAAGAGTGGAATAAAAAACATGAAATGGAAGCCATGGATGGCCCCATAAATTTTGGCGAGAATTACCTCAACTGGGGGCTTTTGGTCGAAGGATTTATTCCAACAGGTTTTGGTATGCCGTATAATCCTCCGTATTATAAAGAATTGTTTGAAAACTATGGATTTAAGGTATACTTTAAACAATTTAATTACCACCTCGATTATTCAGTCCCTTTTCCGGAACGATTCTGGAAAATTGCCGGTTGGGTGGCCCAAAAACCCGGTTATAGTTTTAAACATTTTGACTATAAGCATACAGAAAAATTTATTCAGGATTTCTGCCATATTTATGATGAAGCATGGCGTACCTTTGAACATTATAAGCCTCTTGACCCGCAGGATATAAGGGATTTTATGATTTCTTCTAAAGCAATACTCGACCCGGAAATGATCTGGTTCGCCTATCATAACGATATACCGATAGCATTATTTGTAATGATCCCGGATTTAAATCAGATTCTGAAAAAATTAAAAGGGAAACTTGATCCGATTAGCATTTTAAAATTTTTCTATTATAAAAAAACGCATGTTATGACCCGGACCCGGATTCTGATAATGGGTGTTGTCCCCAAATACCAGAGGTCGGGTATTGAATCTGCTATTTTCTGGCATCAGGATAAGTTAATGAAACATAAACCCTGGTACAAAGAAGTTGAATTATCTTGGGCCGGCGATTTTAATCCGAAAATTGTAGCTGTTTACGAGGCAGTGGGAGGTAAACTTGCCAAAACACACCATACATACAGGTATTTGTTCGACCGCACAAAACCATTTCACCGGATGCCAACTTTAGGAACAGAGAATGCTGCAGATGAAAAAGCAAATTAAAATTAATTTCTTTTGGATTTTAACCAACTATATTTATCTTTGCAGGCCGAATAAATTTTGATTAATTAGAGGGTTCAAATCCCGGGTGGATTACCGCAAGGTGACCATTCAAAACAAAAATAAATGAAATGAAAAAAGGAATACATCCGGAAGATTATAGGTTGGTTGCATTTAAAGACATGTCGAACGACCATGTTTTTATTAATAAGTCAACTGTTCAAACCAGGGAAACCATTGAAGTTGACGGAGTAGAATATCCGTTGGTAAAGATTGAGATTTCAAATACATCTCACCCGTTTTATACCGGGAAAGTTAAACTTGTTGATACCGCAGGGCGTGTCGATAAATTTATGAACAGGTATAAACAACATATGGATAACAGGAAAAGATAGGTTTGAAAACCTGATAAGATATAAGCTCCGGGTCGGGGCTTTTTTTATTTTCAGGGGTTCATTTTTGGAAAATATTCCTATTCTGAAAAAAAAACCTGAACCAATTATTTGTTATCTTGTTTTAAATCAACAGCCTCGAACCATGGCATAGCTATTGTAATGAAGACCAGAATTTTAATGTATAAACCGGCACAACTAAAGATATTTTTATGGGGAATTTAAAAGAAGGAAACATCGGTGGTTTGTTATTATCCGATGCCATCGATAATGAAGCTGATTTTATTCCAATCATCGCTGATGGCAGCGATAGTGATTTAAGGGACGTAGATTTGCCGGATGTCCTGCCGGTTTTACCATTGCGAAATACAGTTCTTTTTCCTGGAGTTGTGCTCCCTATTACGGTTGGTCGTAAAAAATCGCTTCAACTGATCAAAGATGTAAACAGGGGGATCAAATTACTGGGAACCCTGGCACAAATCGATTTTAATATTGATGAGCCAAAACCGCGGGAATTATATACCATTGGCACTGTTGCCGAAATATTAAAAATACTTGAAATGCCCGATGGTTCCACATCGGTTATTATTCAGGGGAAAAGAAGGTTCCGTATTCGTGAATATATTTCGGAACAGCCTTATTTTAAAGCTTCAATTGAACCTTTAACCGATAAAGTTCCCCATGGTGAGAGTGCTGAATTTAATGCCATAGTTGGTTCATTAAAAGACCTCTCTATAAAGATTGCCCAGTTTGCAGCAAATGTTCCCCCCGAAGCCACATTTGCGGTAAAAAATATTGAAAATTCTACCTTCCTGATAAATTTTATCTGTTCGAATACCGACCTAAAAGTTGAAGACAAACAAAGCCTTCTTGAAATTGATGAATTAAGGGAAAGGGGTGTTCAGGCAATAAGTTACCTGGTTAAGGAAGTTCAGATGCTGGAATTAAAAAACGATATCCAGTCGAAAGTAAAATCAGATATGGACAGGCAGCAGCGTGAGTTTATGCTGCACCAGCAAATGAAAACCATTCAGGATGAATTAGGCGGAAATCCTGTTGAACAGGAAATTAAAGAACTGATGGAGAAGGCAAAAGCTAAGAAATGGGCTGAAAACACTGCAAAATATTTTGAAAAAGAAGTAGATAAATTACAGCGTCTGAATCCGGCTGCCGGAGAATATTCTGTTCAGTTTACCTATTGCCAGACATTGCTGGAACTTCCATGGGATGAATTTACCAAAGATAATTTTGATTTAAAAAGAGCCAGTAAAATACTCGATGAAGATCATTTTGGACTGGAAAAAGTAAAGGAAAGGATTCTGGAACACCTGGCTGTTTTAAAATTAAAAAACGACATGAAATCACCGATCCTTTGCCTGTATGGGCCTCCGGGGGTGGGGAAAACTTCGTTGGGTAAATCCGTTGCCAGGGCTTTAGACAGGAATTATGTTAGGATCAGCCTGGGTGGTTTACACGATGAATCCGAAATCCGTGGCCACCGTAAGACTTATATCGGTGCCATGCCGGGAAGGATTATACAGAACATAAAAAAAGCAAAATCATCAAATCCTGTTTTTATCCTTGATGAGATTGACAAGGTTTCAAAACAATTCCACGGAGACCCGGCTTCAGCTTTGTTAGAAGTTCTTGATCCGGAGCAAAATTCAGAATTTCATGATAACTATGTGGAACTGGATTACGACCTTTCGAAAGTGATGTTTATAGCTACTGCCAATACATTAAATACCATTGAACCTGCTCTCCGCGACAGGCTCGAACTGATTGAAGTAAGTGGTTATCTTGTTGAGGAAAAAATTGAAATTGCCAAAAGGCATCTGATACCAAAACAGTTGAAAAACCATGGGCTGAAAAACGGGCAGGTCGTTTTTTCAAAGGAAATTCTGGAACATATCATTGAAAATTATACAAGGGAATCGGGTGTCCGTGAACTGGATAAAAAAATAGCAAAGGTTATCAGGCGTATTGCCAAAAAAATTGCCTTTGAAGAGGCTTTCGACAAGAAACTTTCAAAGGCTGATATACGTGAATACCTGGGCGTTATCGAATATACAAAAGAAAAATACCAGGGAAACGATTTTGCAGGAGTGGTTACAGGATTGGCCTGGACTGCCGTAGGTGGCGAAATTCTTTATGTTGAATGCAGCCTGAGTAAGGGCAAAGGAACTTTAACCCTTACCGGAAATCTGGGTGATGTAATGAAAGAATCGGCAGTTATTGCGCATGAATATTTAAAATCGCACGCCGAAATTTTAAAACTGAATTCAAAAGTATTTGAAGAGTGGAATGTGCATGTTCATGTGCCTGAAGGAGCAATTCCCAAAGATGGCCCTTCAGCAGGGGTTACAATTGTTACGGCTCTTGCTTCAGCATTTACTAAACGCAAAGTACGGAAAAACCTGGCTATGACCGGTGAAATTACTCTTCGGGGAAAAGTTCTGCCGGTAGGTGGTATTAAGGAAAAAATACTCGCGGCCAAACGTGCCGGAATCAACCAGATAATTCTTTCGGAGCAAAACAGGAAGGACCTCGAAGAAATCAAGGAAGAATATGTTAAGGGATTGACTTTCCATTTTGTAAAAACGGTTATGGATGTTCTGGATATTGCACTTCTGAAAACAAAAGTTTAATTATTTCAAGGGCGAAGCATCTATAATTGGGTTATTACCTGATAAAAATAGAAGTTGTATTTTTATCCATAATTCAATAAGAATTTAATAAAAACTTTTCCAAAAGTTAGAACTTTGGAAAAGTTATACCATTGAAAAACAAAGAATAGTTTAATTCTTTGCCCGAATTATTTCTTTTAAGATAAAGTAAAACAGGGCAGAAAAAATAAAGACAATAAATCCCCAGACAGGAGCATAAAAACTTACAATAGCACCACTCATTACAATCTGGGGTGAAATATCAGAGGCCGCCCTTATCTCTTCCAAAGCCTGGATAATCCCAACCATTTGTGATAACATTCCGACAGCCAGTGCCACTGAACCCGACATCAGAATAAGGCCAAGCAGCTTCGGGTTAATATCCTTTTTCTTTACAATTAATGTAACTTTCATTACAGTAACTATAATTGTTACAACTGCCAGTAATGAAATGATATTCATATAAAATCCACCGGTTTTGTAAATTTCAAATATGTTCATGACTCAAAATTTAATTGTTAATAATAAGTAATCAAAATTTCTGCAGGCAAGCTATGTTACTTAAAACGAACAAAGAAATTTAATCGGCAGGATGCATAAAATCAAACCTTTTTAACCTGATTTAATTAATTTGCTGTATATGTAAAGAAAAAGTATTTTTAAATGTGCCATGTTGTATTTTATCGATTTTTTTTCGGAACAGGAAAAAACAGTTGTAATTTGTACTTCTTAAAAAATTATTACTGTGGCAGATATAAAATTAAAATTGCCGGAAATAAATTTTAATTCACAATTTCTCAGGATAATTTCCCATTTAGGATTCTGGGTAGTTATTTTTATTTTCGATTATTTTGTCTTTAGCTGGAACAGTACAATCAGGGAGATCAGCATTATTTTTACAGCCGGTTTTTTCCCGCTGGCGATCATTTCCACTTATTTTTTCAATTACTTTCTTATCCCAAAATATCTGTGGAATAAAAAGTACGGACGGTTTTTCCTTTTCAGTTTTTATACGCTGATTTTTTATTTGTGGTGTTCATCTTTGATCATCATGCTTGTTTTAATTTCCGGAGTTAAAATATATAATGTAATTGAACCTTCTGCCTTACATCCTGAACTGCATGTAATTACCCTGAATTTTGTTATTTTTCTTGCCATCGCAATCAAACAGGTAAAAAGGACATTTTATATTCAACAGGAAAAGAATCAAATTGAAAAAGACAGGCTTTCAACTGAATTGAAACTGAAAGAAGCAGAATTGAAACTTTTAAAGGCTCAGATACATCCGCATTTCCTGTTTAATACGCTTAATAATCTTTACGGGCTAACCCTTGAAAAATCGGATGATGCCCCGGCTCTTGTACTTCGGCTTTCCGAAATTCTGGATTATATACTTTACCGTTGCGAAGAAAAACGAGTACTCTTATCTGAAGAAATTCAAAATATTGTTAACTATATTGAAATTGAAAAAATCAGGTATTCCGAGAAATTACAACTTGAATTAAATATTGGGGAGGACACAGGTCAATTAAAGATTGCCCCTTTAATTTTATTGCCGTTTGTCGAAAATGCATTTAAACACGGAGTTAGTAATCATCCTGATATCGGCACGGTTTCCCTTTCTTTTTCTTTGGAAAAGAATGAACTTTTTTTCGAAATAAAAAACTCGAAGCCATTAATTAAAATTGCAGATAATAAAAAAGGGATTGGATTGGTTAACGTAAAAAAACGGCTGGAACTGATTTATCCCGGAAAATTCGATTTGCAGATTGAGGATAAAAAAGAATTCTATTCAGTAAATTTAACTATTGAACTGGAGGAGTGATATGTACAAATGTATCGTTATTGATGATGAGCCGATTGCACGAAGGATAATCAAAGGTTATCTGGAGCATTTTAATGAATTTGAAATATCGGCAGAGTGCTCCAATGCTCTTGAGGCAATGACTGTTTTATCGAAACAGAAATTTGACCTGATGTTCTGCGATATTCAGATGCCACGGATTACCGGTATCGAATTTATCAGGTCGCTGGCTCATCCTCCGGGCGTGATTTTTACAACTGCCTACCGTGATTATGCAGTTGAAGCATTCGACCTGAATGTAGTTGATTACCTGGTAAAACCTTTCTCGATTGAACGATTTGCAAAATCAATTAACAGGTTCCTGGAAATCAACAATAATATTTCAGGGAATTATGATTCTGAAAAAAAAATAACCAACCAAGCTGTGTTTTTAAAGGCTGATAAAAAGTTCCATAAAATCGACCTGGATGATATTCTTTGGTTTGAAAGCCTCGGAGATTATATTATCGTTTTTACGGAATCGGGCAAAATTACTACAAAAGAGAGGATAGGGGCAATTGCTGATTTATTGCCAAAGGATAAATTTTTAAGGATTCACAGAGGATATATTGTTTCAATCAGGAAAATAAATACAATTGGCCCCGGATTTATTGAGATTGGGAAAAAGAAACTTCCAATTGGAAGGCTGTATAAGACAGAGGTTCAAAAATTAATAGAGACAAATAGTAATACCTGATTTCCATATTCTTTCCCAAAACATTTTTAAGAACATATTGTTATATCTGTATATTTCGATTTGAAATAATATTGACAGATTAATTAAATATGAAAAATAGATTTGCTATGTTTTTAACGGGCTTAATTTCCGGTGTTATAATAACAGTTGTTATGATCGTCCTGGTCCTGCCGGGAAAAATGTTTCTGGTTAATGAAAGCAAACTGAATTTTAAGGAAACAACAGAAAAAATTATTGAACAAGCTGCTGAATATAAGTGGAGTATGCCACATCAATACGATTTACAGGCAACCATGAAGAAAAATGGATTTGAAGTATTACCGGTAACAGTATTTTCACTTTGCCAACCTCAGTTTGCAAATAAAATTTTAAGTGGCAGTGAAGAGCGTTTAGTGTCAGCAATAATGCCCTGCAGGGTGGCAGTTTATGAAGCAAAAGACGGTAAAACATACATTTCAAGATTAAATGCAGGAATGTTTTCAAAATTAATGGGGAAAAAAATCCGGAACATTATGGGGGAGGTAGCTGTTGAGAATGAACAGATACTGGAACCAATAATTAAAAAGTAAATAGAATGAAGCAGGTTTTATTAATATTGATGGTTTTTATGGTGTTTTCATGCCAGAATACAAAAACAAATAAAAGTGAGGTAACTAACGGAGTTCCTGAAATTGTTGAAGTGAAATTTCATGTAAATGGTATGACCTGTACACATTGCGAAGAATCGATTGCCAAGGGAGTAAACGAACTTGCAGGCATTGAATACGTAAAGGCAAGTTTTGCCGACTCGGTTGCAATTGTAAAATATGATAAATCAAAAACAAATGAAACTGAAATCAGGGAAAAGATAAAAAAGAGGGGTTATGAGGTGACGGGAAAGCTCTGATAATTACAGAGTTTAAGAAAAGGTGGTTGTTTTAGGCCACCTTTTAAGTTTTAAACAGGTTTTTGTTTATAAAATGATTTTAATATCCGCAACCAATTCCGGTTTAACCACATCTAATGTTGTATATTGTTGAATGAATTATGGAACAATATTTGTGATGAAGCGGAAAGCAATTATATACAGAAAATTAGGAAACATGGAACAGGTGAAAACAAAGGTTTGGAAAGTAAAAATTAAAATTCCGGTTGAAATTCCGGCTGAGGCTGACCAGTTTTTCGAACCCGAAACAATTGAATGGTCATTTAAATTGATGCTGAATTAATTACATAAAGTAAGTTTTGGTTTATATCTCAGCCCCGCCTTTTGGCGGGGTTTTTTATGCTGAATACTCTTCCCAGCTTTTTATCGAAATATCTTCCTTATCTATTTTACATATTGCATAAATGAATGCACTTGCAACGCGTGCATTTGTAATTAATGGTATATTAAAATCAATTGAGTTCCTTCTGATCTGATAACCATTTTTTAGTTCCCTTGAAGTATAGTTTTTGGGAATATTAATTATAAGGTCAAGTTTTTTACTGCGAATATATTCAATAGTATTAGGATGCCTGTCATGTTCATCGGGCCAGTGGAGCAGAGTGTTTTCTACACCATTATCCATCAGGAAACGATGGGTTCCTTCTGTAGCGAATAAATTAAAACCACGTTCTTTTAACATCCTTGCACTGGCAAGTAATTCAACCTTCGAACGAGACGGACCTGAAGAGAATAAGATATTTTTCTTTGGGATGGTATAACCAACCGAAAGCATCGATTTCAGGATTGCTTCATAATAGGATTCTCCGATACAGCCAACTTCGCCTGTAGATGCCATATCCACTCCAAGTACCGGGTCGGCATTCAACAAACGCGCAAAAGAAAACTGTGGTGCCTTTACTCCCACATGATCAAGTTCAAACAATGATTTATCCGGTTTTTCAACCGGTATTCCAAGCATTACTTTTGTTGCTATATCAATCAGGTTGATTTTCATAACCTTTGAGACAAACGGGAAACTCCTTGAAGCTCTAAGGTTGCATTCAATTACTTTTATATCGTTATCTTTTGCAAGGAACTGCATATTAAACGGGCCGGAAATTTCCAATCCTTTGGCAATTTTCCGTGAAATCTTTTTTATTCTCCTGATTGTTTCAACATACAATTTCTGAGGAGGGAAAACAATGGTTGCATCACCTGAATGGACACCCGCAAATTCAACATGTTCTGAAATGGCATATGCAATTATTTCACCTTCCCTGGCGACTGCATCTATTTCAATTTCTTTTGCTTCCTCAATAAATTCAGAAACAACCACAGGATGTTCTTTTGATACATTGGCTGCTTCCATCAGGAAATGCTCCAACTGGTCATGGTTCGAAACCACTTTCATTGCTGCTCCAGAAAGTACATACGATGGTCTGATCAGCACCGGGAACCCAACAACATCGATAAATTTGTTAATTTCCTCAATGGTTGAAAGCCGTGCCCAGCGAGGCTGGTCAACTCCGAGGCTGTCGAGCAGTGAAGAGAATTTTTCACGGTCTTCAGCATTGTCAATTTTTACAGGCGATGTCCCCAGAATAGGAACATTCATCCGGTGAAGTTTCATTGCCAGGTTGTTTGGAATCTGTCCTCCCATGGAAACAACTGTTCCGTAAGGATTTTCGAGTTCAATAACATCCATCACCCTTTCAAATGAAAGTTCATCGAAATATAACCTGTCGCAATTATCGTAATCGGTACTTACCGTTTCCGGATTGTAATTCAGCATTACCGAACGGTATCCATTTTCTTTGATAGTGTTGATTGCATTTACACTACACCAGTCGAATTCAACCGAACTACCAATACGATATGCTCCTGATCCCAGAACAATAACAGATTTTTTATCGCCTAAATAATTTACATCGTTTTCTATTCCATTGTAAGTAAGATATAAATAATTGGTTTGAGCCGGATATTCACCGGCAAGTGTGTCGATTTGTTTAACTACCGGGACAATTCCCTTCGATTTTCGTAAGTTCCTTACCCTGATTAAATCATCATGAATTTTATGATTCGGGCTCTTTTCGACCAATCTTGCAATCTGAAAGTCTGAAAAACCGGCTTTTTTTGCTTTTATTAAAAGTTCATCCGGTAATACATCTATTGAATCTATCTGATCCAGTTCTTCCCTGATTTTATAAATATTATTGAGTTTCTGCAGGAACCATCGGTCAATTTTGGTTCTTTCAAAAATCTCATCAATTGAATACCCCCTTTTAAAAGCTTCGGCAATAGCAAAAATCCTTCTGTCGGTAGGCGAAACCAGTTCTTTTTCAACTTCATCAAGTTGAATTTCACCTGAATTACCAACAAAACCGTGCATCCCCAATCCAACCATCCTGATACCCTTCTGAATGGCTTCTTCAAACGACCTGCCGATTGCCATAATCTCCCCAACGCTTTTCATCGAACTTCCGATATCTTTTGAGACACCCACAAATTTATTCAGGTCCCAACGTGGAATTTTCACAACAATATAATCCAGTGCCGGCTCAAAACAGGCTGTTGTAACTTTGGTTACGGAATTTTTTAATTCATGAAGGCCATAACCCAGCCCCAGTTTTGCAGCCACAAATGCAAGCGGGTACCCGGTGGCTTTCGATGCAAGCGCTGACGACCGTGAAAGCCTGGCATTTACTTCAATAACCCTGTAATCTTCTGAATCAGGGTCGAGGGCAAACTGGACATTGCATTCACCGATTACTCCTACTTTCCTGATAATTTTAATTGAAATAGCCCTCAGTAAATGATACTCCCTGTTTGACAATGTTTGTGATGGAGCAACAACAATACTCTCACCGGTATGAATACCAAGCGGGTCGAAATTCTCCATATTACAAACCGTAATACAATTGTCATACTTGTCACGAACCACTTCATATTCAACTTCTTTCCAACCTTTTATTGATTCTTCAACCAAAATCTGCGGCGAATAAGACAATGCTTTTGCTGCCAGGGCTTTAAGCTCATCTATGTTTTCACAGAAGCCGCTGCCCAGCCCACCAAGTGCATATGCAGCTCGGATTATTATCGGAAATCCGACTTTACCGGCAGCATCAACAGCTTCTTCCATGGTTTTACAGGCAATACTTACCGGAGTTTTCACATCAATCTCGCCAAGCATTTTGGCAAAAATATCACGGTCTTCAGTATTGATGATCGACTGAACCGGAGTTCCGACAACCTCAAGGTTGTATTTTTCAAGAACGCCTGATTCATAAAGCTGCACTCCGCAATTAAGGGCGGTCTGCCCGCCAAATGCAAGTAATATTCCCTGTGGCCTTTCTTTTTCAATAACTTTCTCCACAAAAAAAGGCGTGACGGGCAGAAAATATATTTTATCTGCGATGTCTTCTGAGGTTTGAATAGTTGCAATATTCGGATTAATAAGGATTGTTTCCACTCCTTCTTCTTTCAGAGCCTTTAATGCCTGTGAACCGGAATAATCAAATTCTCCAGCCTCACCAATTTTTAATGCTCCCGAACCGAGGATTATTGCTTTTTTTATTTTGATATCGACCATGATATGATGTGTTAATTTCAATGTACGAATTACGAATTATGATTGTTTTTCCAATTAATAATGTTTTCGATAAAGTCATCAAACAGGAATTCAGTATCAGTTGGCCCGCTTGATGCTTCAGGATGGAACTGTGTAGAAAAGAAAGGCAGGGTTTTATGCCTGATCCCTTCATTTGTATTATCATTAACATTGGTAAACAAAGGTTCCCAGTCATCAGGAAGCAATTCGGGAGAAACTGCATAACCATGATTCTGTGATGTAATAAAACAACGGTTTGTGTTTTTTAATAAAACTGGTTGGTTATGGCTTCGATGACCGTATTTTAGCTTATATGTATCACCTCCCGCAGCCCTTGCTAAAAGTTGATTACCAAGGCAAATCCCCATGATTGGTTTTTCAATTTTCAATGCTTTTTTTATGTTTTCCACCGATTCCTGGCACATGGCCGGATCCCCGGGGCCATTGGATAGGAAAACACCATCGTATTCCTCCTGTGTAAAGTCATAATCCCATGGAACCCTGATCACTGTTGTGTTCCTGTTTAGTAAACATCTGATAATGTTGTATTTTACACCGCAATCAACCAGTACAACTTTATGCTCCCCATTACCATAAACCTCTTTCTCTTTAATGCTTGCGATGGCGACAAGGTTTTCTTTATTCGGATCCTTAAAATCAACCGGTTCATCTTCAAACTCGATTTTGCCCATCATCGAACCTTTTTCCCTCAGAATTTTTGTAAGAGCCCGTGTATCAATATCGAAAAGTCCCGGAACATTCCATTCTTTCAGCCAATCTCCCAGGCTTTTGATAGCATTCCAGTGGCTGTATTCAAACGAATAATCAGATATTATCAATCCTGTAATATGAACTTTGTGTGATTCATAATGCCTGAAAATTCCATTTTCTGAAGTGTCTTTTGGAACACCATAGTTACCAATCATCGGGTAGGTTGACACCAGAATCTGTCCCGTATATGAAGGATCTGTCAGGCTTTCCGGGTATCCTGTCATGGCAGTATAAAAAACAACTTCTCCGGCAACAGATTTTCCGGCTCCGAATGATTTCCCTGTAAATTTGGTCCCGTCTTCTAAAATTAACCGAGCTTTTTTTAATTCCGACATAGTAATTTTATTAATTCCTGATAAAAAAAAATGCGCTTGTACTATCTGTTATAGTTCAAACGCATTTTATGCGGTGTTATATTATTCTTCAGTTTTATCAAATACATTCGTTGTATTATCTCATCCTCATGTTAAATACCGGGTGCAAAATTATAAATAATTCTGAGATTTCATTTGATATTATTATTAAATGAATATTTTTGCATAAAAATTGAATATTTATTCATAATTATTTAAAATGAAGAATAAGGTTCAGCGGCAACTTACAATCAGGAAAATAATTTCAGAAGTAAGTATCCATAGCCAGGATGAGCTTTTGCATATTTTAAAGTCGGAAGGTTATAATTTAACCCAGGCAACACTTTCGCGGGATTTAAGGTTACTTAAGGTAGCTAAAATCCCTGATCCTGATAAAGGATATAAATACATAATTCCCGGTATACAGGGAGTATCGGAAAGTAAAGTTGATATGCGGGTTAATTTTCTGGCTGACGGATTTAAAGGAATTGAGTTTTCAGGAAATATTGGCATAATCAAAACATTGCCAGGTTACGCAAGTAGCATCGCTTCAGTTATTGATAGTGCCGAACCACTGGAAATTTTAGGGACAATAGCCGGGGATGATACCATAATGATTGTGCTTAGAGAGGGTGCTTCACGATCAGATATTATTAATTCATTAATTCTGATAATGCCCAACCTTGAAAAAGAATTAAGATAGTTAAATGAAGGATTCGAAAATAAAAAACAGCATAAAAATAGAGATTGCTGGTAAAGAACATATCTCGTATATCGATACAATTAACCAGACAATTGAAGATGCTTCGCATGAAAGAGGCACAGGTATCGCCAAACGGTCATATGAATACCTGAAATCGAAGATTGAAGATGGAAAAGCAATAATTGCGACAAATAACGGAAGGTTTGCAGGTTTTTGTTACATCGAAACCTGGGGGCACGGAAGGTTTGTTGCCAACTCAGGATTGATTGTATCGCCTGAGTTCCGTGGAGTCGGATTGGCGAAAGATATCAAAAAGAAAGCCTTTGAGCTTTCAAGGAAACGGTTTCCTGATGCCAAGATTTTCGGGTTGACAACAGGTTTGGCAGTTATGAAAATTAATCATGAACTGGGATACAGGCCGGTAACATTCTCGGAACTAACCGACGACGATGCTTTCTGGCAGGGATGTTCCGGTTGTGTGAATTACGATATCCTTATGCGTACCGGGCGTTCGAAATGCCTTTGTACAGGAATGTTATACAATCCGGAATGGGAAAAAGGGAAACGTGGGAAAATTTTCAAACGTTCAATGTTGGATATTATAAATAAAATAAAACCAAAAAACGGGAAAAACAATTCAGTATCATTATTGGTGTTGTTCTCTTCCATATTTAAATTTTAATCAGGATGAAAGAAAAAGTTGTATTGGCATTCAGTGGAGGATTAGACACCTCATTTTGTGTGAAATATCTTTCTGAAGAAAAAGGTTTTGATGTTTATACAGCAGTTGCAAATACCGGTGGTTTTTCTGAAGAAGAGTTGGATGCAATTGAAGAAAGAGCTTATAAACTTGGTTCAAAAGGGCATGTCTCACTCGATATAACCGATGAATATTATAATAAGTGCATCAGATATATGGTTTACGGGAATGTGCTGCGTAATAATACCTATCCGATATCCGTAAGTTCAGAAAGGGTTTTTCAGGCTATTGCAACAATTGAACATGCAAAAAAAATAGATGCTCAGTATGTGGCGCATGGAAGCACCGGGGCCGGGAACGACCAGGTTCGTTTCGATTTGACATTCCAGGTTCTTGCCCCGGAAATTAAAATTCTGACCCCAATACGCGATCTGCAGTTAAGCCGCCAGGAAGAAATAGACTACCTTAAAAAACACGGAGTACAGGAGAATTATGAAAAAATGCAGTATTCCATCAACCAGGGTTTGTGGGGGACCAGCATTGGAGGAAAGGAAACATTGACTTCAAATAAATCGCTTCCTGAAGAAGCTTATCCAAAACAGTTAAAAGCTTTTGATAACAAGGTAGTTGAATTGGAATTTGAAAAAGGTGAACTAAAAGCAATTGACGGGAAAACCTTTTCTTCAGGAGCAAAAATTATTCAGGTTCTGGAAGAAATTGCAGCGCCATATGCAATTGGCAGGGATATCCATGTGGGCGATACAATTATTGGCATTAAAGGCCGTGTTGGTTTTGAAGCGGCAGCTCCGCTGATTACGATCAAAGCTCATCATTTACTCGAAAAGCATACGCTCACAAAATGGCAGATGTACTGGAAAGAACAATTGTCGAACTGGTACGGTATGTTTTTGCACGAATCGATGTACCTCGACCCGGTGATGCGAAATATTGAAGTTTTCCTTGAAAACAGCCAGGATAATGTAACCGGGAAAGTATTCGTTAAACTGAAGCCATATCAGTTTGAGTTACAGGGAATAAATTCGGATCACGACCTGATGAACTCTGATTTTGGCGATTACGGTGAAATGAGCAAGGCTTTTACAGGTGAAGATGTAAAAGGATTTACCAGTATTTTAGCTACTTCTTTAAAAATATTCCATTCTGTAAATAAAAAGAAACAATGATCAGTATTGGAATCATAGGAGGGGCAGGTTACACAGCAGGTGAATTAATCAGGATTTTATTGAACCACCCAAAGGCAGAAATTGAATTTGTACAAAGTTCAAGCAATGCGGGCAATTTTATAACGGATGTTCATACAGACTTGATTGGTGAAACCGAGCTTCGTTTTGTTTCTGAACCGGATTTGTCTTCAACTGATGTCCTGTTTTTATGCATGGGTCATGGAAAATCAAAGGAATTCATTGAAAAAAATATCATTCCCGATAACGTTAAAATAATAGATTTAAGCCATGATTTCAGGATTAAATCAGACAAGAATAATTTTGTTTACGGGCTTCCGGAAATTAACAGGGAAGAAATAAAAAAGGCTAAAAATATAGCAAATCCCGGATGTTTTGCCACCGGGATCCAACTTGCTTTTTTACCCCTGGCTGCCAATGGTTTGTTGGCTGATGAAATTCATGTCCAGGCAATTACCGGCTCAACCGGGGCAGGGCAGGCACCTTCAGAAACTTCGCACTTTAGCTGGAGGAACGGTAATTTATCAGCGTATAAAATTTTTCAGCACCAACACGAAGCAGAAATTATCCAAAGCCTGAAACAGCTTCAGCCCGATTTTAATTTTAACCTGAATTTTGTACCCGTACGGGGAACCCATACCCGGGGAATTTTTGTTTCGGCTTACACAAAGTTTAACGGAACAATAGAGCAGGCAATAAATCTTTATAAAAGCTTTTATAAAGATCATCCATTTGTTTTTAATTCGGAAAAGAATCCGGATTTAAAACAGGTTGCCAATACAAACAAAGCAGTTCTTTACCTTGAAAAACATAAGGATAAATTAGTAATAATCAGCTTGACTGACAACCTTATAAAAGGAGCATCGGGGCAGGCTGTTCAAAATATGAACCTGATGTTCGGATTGGATGAAAAAACCGGATTGAATTTAAAACCCATAGCATTTTAATATGAAACTTTTTGATGTATATCCGTTATTCGATATAACACCTGTAAAAGCATCGGGTTGTTATGTTTGGGATTCAATGGGGAATAAATACCTGGATCTTTATGGTGGTCATGCTGTAATTTCGATCGGGCATAGCCATCCTTATTATGTAGAGCTGATTTCGGATCAGCTTCAACAGATTGGGTTTTATTCCAATTCTGTTCAAAATCCTCTTCAGATAGAACTTGCAGAAAAACTGGGAGAAATATCGGGTTATGATGATTACCAGCTATTTCTGTGCAATTCAGGGGCAGAAGCCAATGAAAATGCCATAAAACTTGCTTCATTTACTACCGGAAGAAAAAAATTTATCAGTTTCAGTAAAAGTTTCCATGGCCGTACATCTGCTGCTGTGGCCCTAACCGATAATCCTAAAATTGTTGCACCGGTAAATCAGACTTCGAATGCCATAATTTTGCCTTTTAACGATATTGAGGCTTTAAAGGAAGCATTTGAACAAAATGAAATAGCTGCAGTATTGGTTGAAGGCATTCAGGGAATTGGCGGAATTAATATCCCTGATTATAATTTTATGGAAGAAATAAGAAGGATCACCAAAGAAAACGGAAGCCTTTTTATAATTGATGAAATACAATCGGGGTATGGGCGAAGTGGAAAATTTTTCGCGCACCAGTATTTTAATGTAAAGCCCGATATTATTACAGTTGCCAAAGGAATGGGGAATGGCTTCCCAGTCGGTGGAGTGTTAATAGCTCCTGAAATTAAATCATGGCACGGAATGCTTGGAACCACCTTTGGTGGCAACCATTTGGCCTGTGTTGCATCAATCGCTGTACTTGATGTTCTGAAGAGCGATGATTTAATTGAAAACTCGGCTGAAGTTGGAGATTATCTAATGGATGAACTGAAAAAGATGAAAGGTGGTTTTTCTGTACGGGGTAAAGGATTAATGATTGGCCTCGAATTTGATGTTCATGTTAAACCAATAAGAGAGAAATTGTTAAACGAATTCAAGATATTTACCGGGGTTTCCGGGGCAAAAATGATAAGGTTACTTCCGCCTTTATGCCTTTCTGTACCCGAATCAGATATTTTTCTGAATGCGTTTCAAAAGGTTTTGACTGACTTAAATATGTTGTTGATTGACCGGAAGAATCAAACTTAAAAAGCTTCTGTTACATTTAAGAAAAATTAGTTATGGAGAAGAAAAAAATAGCAATAATAGGTGCCGGAAATATGGGTGGGGCCATAGTAAACGGATTATTAAAATCAGGATTTATTGCATCCTCAGAAATTTATATTTCAGATCCTAAAATTTCTATATTAAAGGATTTTGAAGCAAAAGGGGTGAATATTTCTGAACGGAATCAGGATATTGCTAAAGCTGCCGATGTAATAATTATTGCAGTTAAACCATATCATTTTTCCACAGTAGCCAAAGAATTGAAACCAGTACTTTCTTCTGAAAAGATACTGATATCGATTGTTGCCGGTGTTGAAATCAATCATATTGAATCGGAGGCTGGGAAAGAAGTCCCGGTTTTCAGGGCTATGCCCAATACAGCAATTTCTTTACAGGAATCATTAACCTGTATTTCAACCAACGGGAAATCTATAGCTCACTTGGACTATGTTGTGGAACTGTTTGATAATCTGGGGAAAACTGTAGTAATAAACGAAGAATTAATGGCTGCTGCAACAGTGTTATCATC
>JAFGGF010000246.1 GCA_016930735.1 Prolixibacteraceae bacterium | reverse complement strand
TCGATATGTTTTTTAGGTTGTTTGCCGTTGCATTTCTTATTTCAAAAAATGTTGTTGCCCGCTTTCTAACGAATTTTGGTTTCTCCTTTTTTAAAAGATATTCACCGGTTATACTGGTAGTATTTTCTAATCCACCAGGCTCGCCGCTATAAACGATATTCCCACCAAACTTTCCTGCTTTTGGCCCAATATCTACAATCCATTCGGCTGCCCGGATAATATCTGGGTCGTGTTCAACTACAAAAACTGAATTTCCTTTATCTTTTAAACGGAATAAAATATTCATCAGGTTCTCCGTATCCCGGGGATGTAAGCCGATAGAAGGTTCATCGAGAACGTAAAGCATGTCCACCAGGTTGCAGTCCATTTGCTTGCTCATTTTTACCCGTTGCGATTCACCCCCGGAGAGTGTGCTTACCGGACGTTCGAGCGACAAATAACCCACGCCAATTTCAATAAGTTGCTGAAGTAAAAATTGGGCTTTTCGCAGAATTGGTTTCGATATTTCGTCATTAATATTCAGTAAAAACGGGAGGACATCAACCAGTTCCAAACGGCATACTTCGGCAATGGTAACCCCGTTTAGTTTGACATTCCTTGCCCGTTCATTCAATCTGGTACCACCACAATGTTCACAAGGTTGATAAATAAAATATTTTGTGTACGCATTCTTGTCTTCCTCTGCTGTTTCATCATCAGCCCTTGTGGTAACAGCTTTTTCAAGTTTACGGGCAATCCCTTCAAAGTTCCGGTTGTAGGTTAATTTTTCCTTTGCATTCTTTATCTGAAAAGGTTCGGAAAACAATAACAATTTCAATTCGCCTTCTGAAAACTCCTTTAGTGGTTTTTCTGAATCGACAACATCTAAACTAACTAACTCTTTCCAAAGGAAGCCTCCAACTTTATAATGTGGATGCGATATAGCACCTTCTCGAATGGATTTCTCTTTGTCAAGGAACAAATCAAGGTCAATTTTAATCTGTTTTCCAAGTCCATTACAATGAGGACACATACCCTCAGGATGATTAAAAGAAAAATAAAACGAAGGACCAATAAAAGGTTTTCCTATGCGCGAAAAAAGCAGTCGCAGATAGGTGTTAATTTCTGTTGCTGTTCCCACTGTGCTCCGGAGGTTGTTTCCCATTCGTTTCTGGTCAATAACAATAGCTGTGGACAAATTGAGAATATCGTCCACATCGGGCCTTGATAATTTCGGCATCCGCGTACGGGCAAATGTAGAAAAAGTCTCCACCAGCTGTCTTTGTGCCTCGGTATAGATAGTATCGAAGAGCAAGGATGATTTTCCTGAACCCGAAACACCTGTAAATACTACTAATTTGTGTTTTGGTATCTCAACATCAATATTTTTCAGATTGTTGGTATGTGCGTTTCTAATTATTATTTTGTCTCTGCTCATATTTCTCAATTAATATGTTGCTGCAAAATTATTTGAAGCAGGAAATCCGGAATTGTAAAAAACAGACAAAATGAAGTTTTTATAAACTAACAGTTTTCTGCATTTATATTAAAATCAGGATATTTAACAAGAAAATCCTTTGGTGTATATCCGGAATAGGTTTTAAAATCCTTTATAAAGTGCGATTGGTCAAAATACCCATTTCTGTAAGCGTATTCGGTTAAGCTAACATTTTTATTAACGCTTAAATCTTGTAATATTTCCTGAAAACGTATCAGTTTAATAATCTGTTTGGTAGTCTTACCAAGATATTTTGCAAACTTCCGTTCCAGTGTTTTCGGTGAAGTATACAGGCAATCTGACAAATATTTAGCGTTTGTTTGCCCCTTCCAGTTTTTAACTATTTCAACACCTTTTTGAATTAACATACCGTCATGTGAGTGAATTGGAGAATAATGCCTGATTAGGAAATTCTCAATAATATTAACTTTTTCTCTTATATTGTCTTTTAAATATAGCAATTCTTCAATTTGCCTTATTTCAGAGTTAAATATGTCCGTCAAATTCACACTTTGGTTTTCAATTTCTGAAAGTGGAAAATTAAAAAAATGGCAAGCGCCGGTTGGATGGAAACTAATAAATACAACCCCTGTTTCTCCGGCGGTTGAAACATCCCAATAATTATCACTCAATCCACTTATTATCGATCTTGGCTGCTTGATGACAGTATCATACGAATGAAATACAACAAAGGGATTTTTATAGTGAAACATTAATTGAATATTTTCAGTAGGTATAACCCTCTCCATGACATCTGCCTCGTTAATATCCGATTCCATAAAGCAGTAATTCTTTATGTAATTTTTCAGGAAACCGGAAGGTTGTACTATTTGAAATTTCATACTATTTCTTTGTTGCAAAAATAATTACTTCTGTTTAAAAGTGCGTCAGTAAAATTGCACTCTTTGATAAAACTTTGGTTGGAGTGTTGGCTCGTAGGACATTGGCAATTTATGCAATGTGGATTGACAATTATTTTAAAAATGTGTGGTGACAAAAAAATTAAAAACATCAGGTCGGTATGGGTGTCAGCCCTTTAATCTTGTCAATATTTCATTTTGCTGCCCTTTCACAATGATTTACTTTTCAAGTTTAGTACTCTCGTTTTTCCCACACTTGACGGTAACTAGTAGTAAATGCAGTTGAGTTTATTTCGTTTTTATTTGAATTTTGTTATCAAACTAAATATCTGCGCCTTACGTTGTAAGTTCTGATTACAAGCGTTCTCATCCGTTTACAATCTGTTAAAATTATCAGTATCCTTATTTATTCTCCCGGGGCTGCTCCTTACTCTTCGTGGTTATCCGATATCACGGGTATCAGCCGGTCGATTTTTAGATGAAATTTATGTAATTTCCTTATAAATAAAAAGAAGAAGAGTAATTCCAATATTAATTTTAATTATACCTGCCAGTCACACTAAACCTCCCGGTACCATAACAGATTTTCCCGTTTTTGCTGATGCCTTCTACAATCACAATGTAGTTTGATAAATTATCACAGGTGAAAAACTCCAGGTTGGCTTTGCCATCTTTAACAGCTACTTCGGGTGACCAGTATAGTGTTGGACGGTAATCCGGTAATTTATCATTTATGTTTTCCAGAGTATATTTTGGTGAATAAAATTTGTTGGGTGGCTGGAACCCATTAATATGAATATAATTTTTATTGTTCCTATTATGTGAAAAATCTTTTTGATTCTTTTTCTGATAAACATGATAGATCTCAGGTACATATGGACCACCATTTTTTATTAAATCAATTCTATAGATATTTTCAATTGCAATACTTTCAATAATGTAATTTTTGTCTTCATGATAATTAATAATTGCACTATGAATATCATTATTAAGAATATAATATATTTTGGGATGAAAGAACATATTATAAACATCTAAATATTTTGATCCAATTTTCTTATCAATAAATCCCCGGACTGTTTCATATTGATAATCTTCTTTAGTAATTAAATATGTATTATCAGGGAAAAAATTGTAAAAAGGTTTTATAAGTTCAAACACATCTTCATCGGTTATTTTAGCTGTAACGGTTACTTCATCAAGTACAATCCCCCCTTCTTCAAAAACATATTTCCTTTCTGCTAATTGCTGTAAATATATCTCCCGGTAATACTTCAGCGGGATACCAATTCCGGTTAGATTTTGGTTAATTAGAAATGTATCAACTTTCGTTTCATATCCCAATAAAGAATCCGTTATAACTTCAACCTGTTTCCTGCCCTTTTCATTGGCTGCCGTAATCATTATTTCGGAAGAATCTCCCAAAAACAACCTTTCAAAACTGAAATAACCTAAGCTATCTGTTTTGGTTTCTTCAACCATTAGCCTAGGAGAAATGGAAGTCAGTGTTACCTTTCCACCATCAACTTCCCTGTTTCGGAACAAGCTTTTTACCTGCCCCGAGATGTTGATCCCGGCATCATCCCAACCGGTTAAATTTTCAGGTGCCTTTTTTACGATCTCATCCCAGTAATAACTCCTCCAGCCCTGCACCATCATAAGCAAATCCAGCTTTTCTGCTGCTGTGATTTTTTCTTCATCAAAAAAATACAAAGCGGGCGATTCAATGGCTCCTTTTAATTCTGAATCCAATAGCAAATAGCTTTTAATATTCTGGCTCATGCCTGTTGCACTCAGGTAGTCTTCACTTACCACCGAAACCGAAAGGGTTGAAGTAACCGAATCATTTGTTACATGGATGGGTTCGAGGCTGAGGTTTACTTTTTCACGGGTCGAATATTCTTCTTTCCCGGTTTCAACTTTTACCGTGTTCCCGTAATCCACATCGATAAATACCAGCCGCTGTGCAAGGATGTTTGAGTTTGAATCAAACAGGGTGATTTTGGAAATTCCCAGCGGAAATTGGTTTTTACCGATTCTGATTGCCCCTGAAAATCCTTCAATTGTAATTTTTTCCTGAAAAAGATGGACCCCTTTGTGTGTAGCCTCCAGAAAAATGGTTTTATCACCTGTTTCTTTAAAATCCCTTGATATAGTAAATAAAACTTCTTTGCCAATATCTTTAAAGTTTAAGGCAAGCCCACCTTTGAGGATATTACTCAATTCCTGTTTTGACTTAGGGTAGTTATCGATTATAGCATAATAACTTTCACCTTCTTTTGGCATGAGGGTAAACTTGCCCATCCCTAAAAAGCAAGTTGAAAACCGGGTGATGGTATCGTTGTTTTGGTTAACGACAACACCGCTTGATTCGATGCCCCTGCCATCGGCGCCAATAACTTTAAAGGCTACATGGTTTGCTGCATTATAAACAAGGTTTCCCCCTTCGGGGAAAAACATGGCTTCGATTTCGGTTGGTGCTTCTTCATTTTGCAAATCGAGCTCCATCGAACTTTTAGGTTTGTTTACCCAGATGCGTTTATGGAAGAAACTTTCCTCTCCAAAATTTTCGAGGTATTTTGTCCGGGCACGCAGGATGTATTGCCCTTCGGGCAGGGTGTCGTTAAGGGTTATATCGCCAAACGATTCGCCGTAAAATGAAAGCAATAAACGGTTTGAAATTACCTCGCCCGATTGGGATATCAACTGCACATACATATTTTTAAATCCGGGCAGCAGTTTGTGCGACACCCCGCCAACCAGGTAGGCTTTAAACCAGATTGTATCGCCGGGTGAGTACAACTCACGGTCGGTGTGGAGGTAAACCTTTTCATAAACAACAATGGCTTGTTTTTCACTTTCCTGAGAATAAACGAAAGTGAAAAGAACAAGTAACAACAGGGAGGTTAAGGTTGATTTCATGGTGTTTACTTTAATCTACAAATCAATAATTAATGTTTTTTCATGTGTCATGGTGAGCTTGTCGAACCATGATTATTGCATATCTTAACATCCTTCGACCAACGGATATTCGGGGCAGGCAGGCTCAGGATGACATCTTTATTTATGTTAGAATTATTTCTATTTTTTATTCATAATTATTTTGTCACACTAAATCTCCCCGTTCCGTAACATATCTTCCCGTTTTTGCTGATGCCCTCAACAATTACCACATAATCTGATAAATTATCACAGGTAAAAAATTCCAGGCTGGCTTTGCCGTCTTTAACAAGCACCTCCGGCGACCAATACAATGTTGGGCGGTAATCGGGCAGTTTATTACTTATATTCTCAAAGGTGTATTTTGGTGAATAGAATTTATGTGGTTGCTGAAAACCTTTAGCCTGAATAACTGCTTTTCCCCAAACAGTTGGGCGGAATTCCTTTAAAACTTTGTTTCTGTATATATAAAATGTTTCAGGAACTCCATCCCGATCAAAAGCATTTTTTAACTCTTTTCTTCTATAATCAATTCTGTAAACATCATCCATGTATGCATTTTCAAGAGATAATATTTCAGTAGAATCAATTAACCTGCCATCAAGATAAACAACAATTGCAGGGTTACCTTCTTTATCAACATCTTCAAGATACCTGGAATCCACCTTTAATAATAAAAAATCATAAATACTTTCATATTTATAATCTTCTTCGGTAATGATAAATGATTTGGTCGGATAAAAGTCATAAAAAGGTTTTGTGAGTTCATAAACATCTTTATTTGTAATTGCAACAACCTCCACTTCACCAATCATTATACTTCCCGAGTCGGGAATAAAAGCATTTTCAGCCATCTGCTGCATGTAAATTTCCCGGTAATATTTCATGGGGATATTTATTTTCCCCAGTGAATTATTGATTTCCTGTGTTTCAGCTTTTGATTCAAAAAACAGGGGCTGTTGCAACGTTACATCCACGCTGTTTTTGCCTTTTTCGTTGGTTGCAAAAACCATAACTTCTGCCGAATCGGGCATGTAAAGGTTTTCAAATAAAAACTGCCCGTAGCTGTCGGTTTTGGTATTTTCAAACAAAAACTGAGGTGAATAGGGCCCCAGCCTGACTTCGCCGTTTGTCACAACCTTGTCGCTGAACAAACCGGTTACCCTGCCTGTAAAACTCAATCCGGCATCGTCCCATAAACCTGAATTCCGGGGTGCAAGTTTTATTAAATCGTCCCAGTAATAGCTGCGCCAGCCTTGAACCATCATCAGTAAATCCAGTTTTTCTGATGACGTAATACCCTCTTCATCAAAAAAATACAATGCCGGTGATTCAATTACCCCCTTTAATTCTGAATCAACCAAAAGGTAACTTTTAATATTCTGATTGTTTCCGACTGAACTGAGATAATCCTCACTCACAACCGAAACTGACAATCCTGAAACAGAATCTTTTGATGCAAGTAAAGGCTCAATCGACAAATTAACCCTTTCTCTTGTAGTAAAAGCTTCTTTATGAAGTTCAACCAACACAGAGTTACCAATGTTGTTATCCACAAAAACCAGCCGTTCGGAAAGGACATTGAAATTTTCATCGTACAGGGTAATTTTTGAAATTCCTGTAGGAAAACGCTGTTTATCAAAAGAAACAACCTTTTCAGGTTTATCCATGGTGATGGTTTCATAAAAAAGTTCAATTCCCTTGTGTGTTGCCAGCAGGAAAAGGTTTTTTTGATTTTCAATGCTAAAATTTCCTGCCAGGGTAAATTCAGCCTTTTTGTTTTTTTCGGAATAGTGCATGGAAATTCCGTCGCTGACAATATCTTCAAAAGGGTATTTTATTTCCGGAAAATTATCGATGGTGGCGTAATACTTTTTGCCAGCCATCGGTTTAAAAACAAAACTTCCCATACCAAGAAAAGCGGTTTTAAACCGAACAATGGTTTCCCCTTTTTCATCGGTAATTTTCCCGCTTGCTTTTACTCCCCTGCCGTCGGATCCGATTACCTTAAAGGCGACATGGTTATTTACATTTTCAATAAGGTTGCCACTTTCGGGGAAAAACATGGCGTCAACCACAAGCGAATCATTTATTTCAGGCACATGAATTTCCAGGGAGGATTTTGGTGCCGATATCCATATCCGTTTATGGAAATAACTTTCCTCACCAAAACCCTGCAAATATTTTGTATAAGCCCGTACCGTATATTGCCCGTCGGGAAGGGAGTCATTCAGGGCAAAATCACCGTGTGCATTCCCGTTTTCGGATAATAGTAAGCGGTTGGAAATTACTTCCCCCGACGGTGCCACAAGCTGGACATAAATATTTTTATAACCCCGCTGAGGTTTGTTTGAAAGCCCTTTTACCAGGTACGACTTAAACCAGAGTGTATCGCCCGGAGAATACAACTCCCTGTCGATGTGGAGGTAAACCTTCTCGTAAAGGATTGTATCGGTTTGAGAATTCAGTTTTTTAACATTCCGGGGAATTGTTGTTGTATTTGAAACACTGAACTTTTTAACTGCAGAAAATATTTTGCCATTCTTACTTACCCCTTCAGCTATTATTAAATAATTTGACAAATCGTCGCAGGTATAAAGCTCTGCTTCAGGCTGCTCATCGTCTATTTTTACTTCCGGCGACCAGTACAATGTTGGGCGGTTATCAGGCTCTTCCCTGTCTAAGTTTTTTAATGTGTATTTAGGCGAATAAAAACTGTTTGGCTGCTGAAAACCGTTAACTGTCAATTCAATCCTTCCCTTTACATATTTTTCTATTTCTGCCTTATTATCGCCGTGCCTGGTATAAATGGCAATAACTCCATTACCGCCTTTTGAACCGTAAAAAGATGTTGCATAGCCACTTTTTAAAACCTCAATTTTATCGATATCCTTCATTGAAATACCACTGACTAATCCAATATTATCGGGGACTCCATCCAGTAAAAACATCGGCGGTCCGCTGTTCCCCCTGATAGTAATGGAATAACTGGTAAAACCATCGTCCCCATCATTTGAGGTGACGTCGACACCGGCAACTTTGCCTATAAGATATTCATATACATTAGGATATGACAAATAATCGTCTTCCGATACTTTTACTGCAACATCAGGTTCGCTATACAACCGGTGGTGAAGGTCTCCCTCAAATTCGGGCTTGTCGCCAATAACTTCCACATCGCCAATCATAATGGTGCCCTCTTCGGGCACAAACTCTTTTATGGCCATTTGCCGCAGGTAGCTGTGCCTGTAAAACATTACCGGAATATCAACATCACCAATTATTTTATTTATGGAGTCGACAGGTGCATCTGATTCAGGCAAATACTGAGGATCGAGGATGATCTCTGTGTTTGCCCTGTCGCGTTCGTTTTTGGCATTCAGCATTACCGTGGATTGATCCTTCAGGTACAAACGGTCGATTTGGAACTTCCCCTGTTTATCGGTTTTAGCTTCTTCAAAAAGGAAGTTCCTCGAGAAAGGTCC
>JAFGGF010000245.1 GCA_016930735.1 Prolixibacteraceae bacterium | reverse complement strand
CCTATGCCCATTCGTTTAAAAGCGGTAATTCTCAGTAAAGCCGATAAAACACCAGTTCCGTACGCTCACATTGTAAATAACCGGACTCATGGCGGAACCATTACAAATGCATCGGGATTTTTTACCCTCGATATGTTGAATGTTGACAGCCTGACCATGTCGTCGATGGGTTTTTTTAAAGAAACTTTTTCGGTGCCCGCTAATTATCATCCCGACAGCGTGGTTACTTTTTTGATAAGCCCTGTATCTTTTGCTATTCCACAGGTAAATGTTACAGGTGAAAAGCCAACTGTTAACATTGATGGTGTTCCTTCGGGAAAACCCGTTGATATCGATCCTGAATTACGGGGCGATGCATTTAATGAAAAACCTCCGGTAGTAGCGGCTTTTTTTAATCCGGTTTCATTCTGGTATTATTACCTTAATAAAAAGGAAAAGCAAAAACGTGAGGTAAGAAAGGCCATGGCCCTGGAAAAAAACTGGGAAATGCATTCACAAAATTACAACAAGGAAGTTGTTATGTCGCTTACCGGATTAAATGATGCTGAAGCAGATACCTTTATGATCTGGTTCAATTCACTCGATGTTTTGCCTTATACTTCAACCGAATACGAAGTCAGGTCCTCCATTCGCCAGTATTTCGAGGTTTATAAATCACGGAAAATTCGGGAATAACTTATAATTCTGTTATTTCGAGATTCCTCCATAATACTTTTATACCTCCGCCATCATGGATTTGCAAAGCGATAGCTCCTTTCCCCTCTGCAATTTTTTCGTCTTCGATGTCAACCATTTGCGTTCCGTTCAGCCATGTTGTTACATGCCCGCCAACTACCCTGATTTTCATTTGGTTCCATTCTCCCATTTTCAGGATGTTTTCCATTTCATTGGGTATCTGAACCAGCCAGCCACGCCCGTATGATTCATAAATTCCACCTGTGTCGTGGTCTGGTGGTGCGACCTCAACCTGCCATCCGCTAACCCGTGTCCCTTCAAATGTTGAGCGGAAAAATACACCGCTGTTTCCATTTGCCATTTGTTTGAATTCAACAGTCAGTTCAAAATTGTCGTAGTATTTTTCGGTGGAAAGATAACCATAGGCTTTGTCGGGTCCGCTTTCGCAAATCAATAATCCGTCTTCGACATACCAGAGTTCAGTACCATGGATTACCCAGCCATCCAGATTTTTGCCATTAAAAAGGCTTACTTTTTTATCAGACTGAAATGAGCACAACAGAATAAGCAATCCTGTTGCGAAAAATGTAAAAGTTTGTTTCATAAGTATTTATATAGTTAAGTTAGTTTCCGATTTCGCCTTTCAGTACCTTAATGTTGTTTTTGAGTTTAAGAATTTCAGCATCTTTTTCTTTTACCTGTTCATTTAAAGTTGAAACTTCTCCTCTGAGTTTTTCCAGGTCTGATTCAAGTGATTTTATTTTTGAAAGGTTGCCCTGTTTTTCGTTTTCAAGCAGAGTTACTTTATCCTTCTCCTTCCTGATTTCAAAATTTTTACTGTCGATTTCTGATGAACGTTCAGTGGCTGTGTTTTTCCATGATTCAATTTCCTTTTCCAGGCGGCTGATTTGTAAATCACGATCACTGATAATGGTATTTAAACGGCGTTTTTCAAATTCAAAAGCGTAGTCCTTTTCTTCAAGTGATTCTGTGGTTTGACTAACATTCGTCTGTAATTCAGCTTTTTCGGCATTCAGCGAAGTTATCATCTGATCTTTTACAGCATTGCTTTCGAGCAGATCATTTTTTAATTCTTCATAATCTTTTATCATAGACAGAATACGTTGTTCTTTTGCCTGATTTTCAGCCGTCAGGTCTCTTACCTGTTGTTCTGCATGCAACCGGCCGGCTTCCATGGCAAGATATTTTTTCTTGGCAACACACGAAGTTAAAATCAAAAAAACAGTTGCAAGAATCCACAAAACAGGCTTGCTTTTCATTATAAATATTTTAAGTTTTTACAAAGATATAAAATAATAATCCTGTATAATAACGTTATTTAATAGGTAAATGGTATTAACTTGGTCCTGATTTATTTTATTACTGAAATAAGATGCAAAAGTCAATTTTTATTTTTATCGTCCTTTTTTCCGCCTTTCTGGCTAATGCGCAGGAAGATGTTGTTATTCAGATTATTAAAGGGAGGGTTGTTGATGAGGCTAATAATCCCGTAGCTTTTACCAACATTGGGCTTGAAGGTACATATTATGGTACAGCAAGTGATTCGAAAGGAGATTTTGAATTAAAAATCTCTGCTGGAATGAGTACACGCAGGATATATTTTTCAGCTGTAGGATTCAAAAACCGGACATTCCCTGTCACCGAACTTTTCAATAAGGATTTTAATCTTATTAAATTGGAGTCTCAGTCGTACGACATTGGAGACGTTGATATAAACGCCCAGTCGATGGTGTTATACCGAATATTGAGAACAGCATCTGATAATGTTTCAAGGAATTTTATTGCAGGTCCGTTTAATTTGAATTGCAGGTATGAATCTGAAAAAACGGTAGATGAAAAAAATTACACCATAAAATCGAATGTCAGGATATATGACAGGTCTGGTTATACAACTCCTTCAATTGAAAATGCTTTTAAAGGCCGTACATATTCATTTTCAAATGTTGAAAAGAATTTAAAAAGTTATCTTTTGTCTGATGGGTTAACCAACATGGATGAAATGCTGGAACTGGACCTGGCCCGTTCGGTTGCCGGTTTGCTGAATCCGGTTTTGGTTGACAGGTTTGTCCTCAGCCAGGAGGAAGATGCTGAAATTAACGGAATTGATGTGTGGGTCATCGGTTTTAATCTTGCCAATCCCGGTTTGGAAGGATCCGGTGATTTTTATGCTTCGCGGTTTGAAGGGAAAATCTATATCGATAAAAACAACTACGAAATAAGAAAAATTGAAGGTTGGGTAAAGTCTCCAAAACAAAACCGTTCGGGAAGGGGTTTGGCAATTGGTCCTGAAAACAATAACTTCCTTGAAAATGTTGCATACGATTTTAATGTAAACTACAATACAAACGGGCTGGAATTTATTTCGCTGCATAAAACTTACAGGAAGGAAGGGCAACAGGTAAATGAAACTTCACGGCTGGTTGTTAATAATATCAGTACCGCAACTGTGGTTCCGGTCGATTCAAGAGAATATTTTATAGGAGAATAAACATTATTTTTATTTCTCCGATTGATTTTTTTGAAACTCTTCCAGAACCGGTTTCGCTTTTAAATAGTCATCGCTTGAAATAACTACTTTAACTCCGCTGTTTGAATTTGCCAGGAAAAAATTTGAGGTTCCCCTGATGTCATCCTTCAACCAAACATCAATCTCTGCATTTTCAAGCAGGCTTTTCAGCAACCCTGCTTCCCACATGGTTCCGGCATAAATTTCAATCAGTTTCGGAGCATTCGAAACCATTACCTGAATTTATTTATCTGATTTATAAAGGTCATCTTCTTTAACAACCTTAACTTTCATGCTGTCTTTTAAGGTATTATTAATAGCATTGTAAGGTGCAATAATAATTTCGTCCCCCGATTTTAATCCTTTCAGAATTTCGATGTCGGTATTGTCCTGAATGCCTGTTGTAACCTCAGTTTTACGAACCCTGTCGCCATTCAGCACAAAAACAATTTCCTGTTTTTCTTCGCGGGTGACTTCATCTTCGTCGCTGTTTTCTTCATTACTTGCTGTTTCCTCTTCGCTTTTCACTTCTTCAGTGCCACCCCCTTCTTTTTTAATCCGGGTTGTAACTGCCTGAATAGGTACACTGATTACATTGTTACGGGTTTCAGTTTGTATATCAACTGTGGCCGACATTCCGGGGCGGAACGGATTAAAACCGTCTTTGTTTATATCGATCAGATCCTGATACGATTCTTTTAGTAAAAATACTTTTACATCAAAATTGGTTACCTGGTCGGATGTTGTTCCTGTAACATTTGCCGAGTTTGCAATTTCCGTAACAACGCCTTTAAATTTACGGTTCAGGTATGCATCAACTTCTATTAACGCGGTGTCACCTTTAGCGACTTTAACAATATCATTTTCATTGACTTCAACCTGAACTTCCATTTTTTCCAAATCGGCAACAACCATCATGTCAGTTCCGGTCATCATGCTTGTCCCGACAACACGTTCTCCCTGTTCAACATTCAATGCTGCAATTGTACCTGAAATCGGTGCGAAAATTTTTGTTTTGGTAAGTTGCTCTTCAGCTTCTGCAACCGAAGCTTCAGCGCTTTTTACTGAGAATTCAGCCGCCCTGACTTCACTTTGTGCAACTTTGTATGCAGCCTGTGCTGTTTCATATTCGGCAATCGGGATAGCATCCTGTTCATATAATTGTTTTGCCCTGTTAAAAGCAAGTTCTCTTTCAATTAATTGAGCCTCAGCCTGTGCCTGCCTTGCCTTTGCTGAATTTAAAGCTGCCTCGGAACGGTTTAAGGCAGAAACATACATATCCGGCTTTATTACACACAAAGGGTCGCCTTTAATAACTTCGTCTCCCTCTTCCACATATAATTCAATGATCTCTCCGGAAACATCAGGGCTTATTTTTACTTCTGTTTCAGGCTGAATTTTCCCGTTTGCTGTAATTAACTCAGTAATATTTTTGCTTTCCACAACCGAAGTGGCTACACTGATTGTATAATCAGATCCAATCCATCCGGCTTTTTTACCAACTACCAAAAATATTATTACAACTACAACAATTATAAGTAAGATGGGTAAAGTTTTCTTTTTTTTCATTTGTTTAAAATTTTTACTTTGTCAAGTAACTTATGAAACTCCCGGTAAAGTTTAATTGGCAGTTTCATTTTCCGGTCTTTTGCATATTTGTCAGTTAAGATGCGATAAAATTACAATAATTTATTTTTTATCTGTTCATGCCTGGCAATTAGCACTTAATGAAAAATTATTTAATAACCAGCCGGGCTGTTTTCCGGCTTTTTTGTTCAATGTAAACTTTCCTGCCGGTCGTAATTTTCGAAATGGCATCGTTGTTATAATATCTGATAGTTACCATTTCAAGCCCGGTATTATATTTTACTTCATACATTTTCAT
>JAFGGF010000244.1 GCA_016930735.1 Prolixibacteraceae bacterium | reverse complement strand
TGATCGTATTAGTAAATCGGAAAACGGAGGCAAAGCACTCTTATTTGAAAACACCGGTACCGGTTTTCCTCTCCTTATTAATTCGATGGGATCAGAAAAAAGGATTGCCATGGCATTAAGCCGGTCATATCTTTCAGAAATTGAGAAAGAAATTGAAGCTATTTTTAAAATGATATCCGGTCCGAAAGACAGCCTCTGGGACAAATTAAAAATGCTTCCGAAACTTAAAGAATTTTCCTCATGGATGCCGAAAAAAGTATCTGGAAAAGGAAAATGCCAGGAGATAATTTTAAACGAACCGGACCTTGGAATATTTCCTGTCCTGAAATGCTGGCCTGCCGACGGTGGAAGGTTCATAACCCTCCCGGGAGTTCACACAGTTGATCCTGAAACCGGAACACCTAATCTTGGCATGTACCGGATGCAGATATTTGAAAAAAATGTTACCGGAATGCACTGGCACAAACATAAAACAGGTGCCAATCATTTTGAAAAATATAAAAAGTCGGGTAAAAAAATGCCGGTTAGTGTAGCATTGGGTGGAGATCCGGTTTACACTTATGCAGCCACGGCACCTATGCCTGAAAACATGGATGAATACATGCTTGCCGGATTTCTTCGCAAAAAGCAGGTTCGGCTGGTTAAATGCCTTACAAACGATCTTTATGTTCCTGAAGATGCCGATATTATTATTGAAGGATATGTTGATCCGAAAGAAGATTTACTTTGGGAAGGCCCGTTTGGCGACCATACCGGATTTTATTCACTTGCAGATTATTATCCGGCTTTTCATGTTACCTGTATTACGCACAGAAAAGATGCGGTTTACCCTGCAACCATTGTTGGAATTCCACCAATGGAGGATGCATGGATTGGCAAAGCTACTGAACGTATTTTTCTGACTCCCATAAGGATGACCATGATCCCGGAACTGAAAGATATGGATCTGCCCTTTGCCGGAGTTGCTCATAATCTTTCCATTGTAAAAATTGAAAAATCATTTGCAGGACAGGCAATTAAAGTGATGAACTCGCTTTGGGGTGCCGGTCAGATGATGTTTAATAAAATCCTTATTGTAGTTGATAACGATGTAGATATACATAATTACTCAGAATTGGCTAAAATAATTTTCAAGCGTTTTAATCCTGAAAACAGCCTTCATTTTTCAAAAGGACCTTTGGATATCCTGGATCATTCATCCACAAATTTTGCATTTGGCTCTAAACTTGGAGTTGATGCAACTGTACAATACAAAGAGGAAAATTCCGGGTTAATAAAACCTGAAGACAAAAACACGTTCAATAATAATGCTATTGAAAAAATTCCTGAAATTTTAGAATTTAATGATCTGAAGGAAAAATTTGATATTCCGGTTTGTATTTTTTCAGTTCAAAAGAACAATAAATTCAGGAAACAGGAACTGATAAATAAACTTGCCAAAGAGCCGGTATTAACCTTTTTTAAACTGATGGTTTTTGTTGATTCGGGTGTTGATATAAATGATATTTTCAGCATTGTTTGGATGGCAACGGGTAATATTGAACCTCAGCGTGATATTTCAGTACTTCGGTTCTCTGAAGGCAGTTCAACACTTTTAGTCGATGCCACTGTAAAAACCGGAGGAAATGACAACTTCAAACGTGACTGGCCAAATGTTGTTGTATCCGATAAACATACCATTGAAAAAACAGACAAAAAGTGGAATTCTTTGGGATTGGGTGAATTTATACCTTCACCCTCATTAAAATATTTACCGCTGGTAAAAAATAAGGGAGCTGTCAGGAATTGATAAGTTCCAGAATTTTTCCCAGCCATCTGGCGTCGGTCTGGTCGAAGGAGGCATGTAGGTTACTGTCAACATCCAACACCCCGATAATATAACCTTCATTATTAATAAATGGAATAGCAATCTCTGACTTTGACCTTGAATCGCAAGCTATGTGCCCCGAAAAATCACTTACATCTTCAACAATAATTGTTTTTTTATTGTTTATTGCAGCCCAGCAAACTCCCCTATTTTTTTCGAGAATCTGGCATGCAACCGGCCCCTGGTACATTTGCACAGTCAATTCTCCGTTAATCAGCATATAAAATCCTGTCCAGAAAAAATATTCCAGTTTGTGGTGTAATACCGATATAGCAGTTGCCATCCTTGCCTCACGATTGTTACTCTTTATCAACAAATTTTCAAGTTGTATATAAATCCTGTTGTACCGCCCTTCTTTCTTATTTATCTCCATTCTTACTTTATTGATCTAAAAAATTCTCCAAAGAAAATAAAAAATGTGTAAGTTTATAAAACAAAAATTTATAATATGGATCGAGTTGTTACAAATCCGGATGAACGTCAATGGGGTATGTTTACCCACCTTGCAGCATTAGCTACATTTGTTATTCCTCTTGGAAACATTATCGGGCCACTTATTATTTACCTGATCAAAAAAGATGAGTTTGAATTTGTTGCAGATCAGGGAAAGGAAGTCCTGAATTTTCAGATTACCTGGTCCATAATTTTCATTATTTCAGCTGTATTGGCACTTGCAATAATTGGTATTTTTATGTTAATCGGCTTTGGAATTGCATGGCTCATTTTGGTAATACTTGGAATTTCAAAGGCCAATCAGGGTGAATATTACAGATACCC
>JAFGGF010000243.1 GCA_016930735.1 Prolixibacteraceae bacterium | reverse complement strand
GTAGGCTACTCATGATGGAACATGAGGTTAAATCAGTCTTTGAAAAGAACGTTTAACAGTTATTTGAACAACTTCGTGTCGCACTTATAATTAACAATAAAGGTAGGAAAAGGTTAGTTTCTCCTGATAGTTTCTTATAGAAAATCAAATAGTGATGCTATTTTTTAAAAATAAAATATACCGCAAGGATCAGAAATATAAATCCGATAAAATGGTTTAACCTGAACGATTCATTTTTGAAAAGCAATATGGTGAAAAGGGTAAATACCACCAGTGTAATCACCTCCTGAATTACTTTTAATTCAACGAGTGTAAACGGTCCGCCATTTCCTTTAAAACCGATCCGGTTTGCCGGAACCTGGAAAAAATATTCAAACAGGGCAATTCCCCAACTGATTAAAACAATGGCAAATAAAGGCAGGGCTTCAAACCATTTTAATTCCTTGAATTTCAGGTGCCCATACCAGGCAAAAGTCATAAAGGTATTTGATAATACCAGCATCACAATGGTATAAATTGCTTTCATTCACGATGTATAAAAAACGTGCAATATTAATTCATTTTCAGATAAGTTATCCTTAAGGAAAAAGAATAATTGCCACATCGTTATTTCAGTGTAATTTTTTATCCGTAAAACTTACCAATTATTTACATTGCTTCAGGTTTGCGCTCTTATGATTATTATACTAAAACCGGGAAATGAGAACCATAAAAATGTTAATTATTTGCCTGTTAGCTGTTAATTCAGTAAATGCACAGGCTCCTTTTGTAACAGAGAGTGATAACCCGCTAAAATCCGATATTGATTTACAAATTGATTCATACGTAAAAAAAGAATTTGCAAAAAATCCTATTATTGGTTTATCGATCGGAATCTGCCAAAACGATTCTACTTGGTTTTACAATTACGGAACCGTTGAAAAAGGGCAGCAAATATTGCCAACAAAGAAAACGATTTACGAAATTGGTTCAATTACAAAAACTTTTACTGCATTACTTTTTGCTGAAGCAATAGTTGAAAATAAAACTTCGACGGATGCGGATATCCGTGATTACCTCGGAAGCGAATATTCCAATCTTGAAAAGGAAGGGATACCAATTAATATGGTTAACCTCGCAAACCATACCTCAGGGTTGCCTGAAGATATTTTACCTGAGCCGTTTGTTTTACCTGATAATCCCGATATGTTTGATATTGTGAATGCTTTTAACGGAAAGGATTTTTCGTATTTCCTCGACGGGCTTCGAAAAACAAGGACCGAAACAATCCCGGGGACACGGATTCATTACTCAAATGCCGGAATGATCTGCCTGGGCCTGATCCTTGAAAAAATTTACGGGATTCCTTATGCCGAACTGTTAAACAGAAAAATTACCGGCCCTTTACATATGGAATCCACCGGAATAGTTTCATTTAATTCCGATACAACCGGTTATACAAAGGGATATGATAAAAATGGCAACACAATGCCACATATAACCTTTCAGGTCGCAGGCGCTGCAGGGGGGATCATATCGACAACAGAGGATATGGTGAAGTATATTTCTGCCAATCTTCAGGAAAAATCCATAGGATTCAGGATGGCACATAAGAAAACCTGTGAAATAAACGGTGAATCCTATGGCTTTGGTTGGAAAACAGGGGCGATAGATTCTGATGAAAAAAGTTTGTGGCACGATGGAGGCGAGCCCGGGTTCAGTAGTTTTTGCCTGATTGTGCCTGGAAAGAGAATCGGGATTGTTTGCCTCGCAAACCGTCGTGGGCTTCAATATTCGATGCAACAGTTTTCAGAAAATATTATCGTTGGGCTGATTTGGTAATTTTTTATGAATTTAAAGGGCAGTTTTTTACATGACACCATAAACAGTAAATAAGTAATTTCGGTTTTCACCAGGGGGTATTATCCACATGCCGAAGTCTGGCAGCTGATATCGATGTCTGTTTCTATTACAACCTTCACAACTTGATAGTTGAAACTCCCGAATGCCTCCGCAACGGGTGAAATTATTTCCTGACTATTAATAAACGATTGCAGGAATCCTTATACCATCTGCCTGCGGCAATTATTGATGGTGCATAGAATCAGTATTTCCATCGGTTGGCCAGCGCCACCAACGATAACATAACCGGCACTTCCACTAAAACTCCTACGACGGTTACCATTGCAGCTGGTGATTGCAATCCGAATAAAGCAATTGCAACTGCTACTGCAAGTTCAAAGAAATTACTGGCCCCTATCATGGCTGCAGGAGAACAAACATTATGAGGTAATTTTAAAAACCGTCCGCCAAACCATGTGATAAAAAAGATAAAATAGGTCTGGATTATCAACGGAACCGCAACAAACAGTATAATCAGGGGTTTACTGATTATAGTACTTCCCTGAAATGCAAAAAGTAAAATCAGTGTAATCAGCAATGCCATAATTGAAACCGGTTTGAAGCGGGGCAGTAAAATAGTTTTAAACCACTCATTGCCTTTTTTTCTGATCAGGATTTTCTGAGTTATAAAACCTGCCAGCAATGGAATAACGACAAATACAACAACACTGGCAATTAACGTGTTGTATGGGATCGAAACATTTGTAATTCCCAGCAATAAACCAACAATAGGAACAAAAGCCACAAGAATAATCAGGTCGTTTACCGAAACCTGGACAAGGGTGTAATTAGGATCACCATCGGTAAGGTAGCTCCATACAAAAACCATGGCAGTGCAGGGGGCCGCACCAAGTAAAATGGCACCGGCAATGTATTCACCTGCCTGTTCAGGCGAAATAAATGCGGCATATATTTTTGCAAAAAATACCCAGGCAAAAAATGCCATTGTAAATGGTTTTATCAGCCAGTTGACAATAACTGTAAGTAAAACTCCTTTCGGGCGTTTGCCGATATTTTTAACGCTGGTAAAATCGACCTGGAGCATCATCGGGTAGATCATCAGCCAAATCAGGATTGCAACCAGTATATTCACTTTGTAGATTTCCATGTTTGCGAGAACCTGAATTCCATCACCCGCAAAACTTCCAATTCCAATACCAGCTGCAATACACAATGCTACCCAAAGTGTCAGGTATTTTTCAAAGAAACCGATTTGTTTTTTATCGCTGCTCATGGTTTATAACTGAGGTTTAATTTGTTCGTCGTAAAACTTGCGGAACCCGGCTTTAATTTCGTCGCGAACCCGGTAATATTCGCTTTGAATAAATTCAGGTGTTCCGGTAGCATGGCTCGGATCGTCGAACCCAATGTGCAGGCGGTGTTTAACTTTTCCCAGAAAAGCCGGACAATTTTCGTTGGCTCCGCCGCAAACGGTTATCACATAATCCCATTCTTTCCCCAAATACAAGTCAACCGAATCGGAAGTGTGATGGCTAATGTCGATGCCAATTTCATTCATCACTTCCACCGCTTTGTGATTTAACTTTCCTGAAGCTTCAGTGCCTGCTGAATAAACATCCAAACGGCTATCAAAAGACTGCATAAAACCGTGTGCCATCTGGCTTCGGCACGAGTTTCCTGTGCAGAGAATTAAAATCTTCATATAATACTATGGTTTTATTTTATTAAACAGGCCCATCAACCGGGATCGGTAAATTTCGGTAATTTCCGCTTCATTTTCACCAATCGGTTTTACGGGGATTAAATCCATTACCTGAGCAGGGGTCAATCCTGATTTGTAGTAAATTTTCAGGGCTTTTTTCAGGGTTGATGAAACTGTTTTTTGTGCTTCTTCAGGAGTCAATCCAATTTCCTTTGCAATATTTTCCATTTCCTGCCATTGAAACCAAAAATAGGTAGGCAACATCGCCGAAATTATGGCATAGCTTTCAAGCTTTGGTTCTTCTGTCTCAATGGGTTTGCCCAGCTTTTTAATCAGTTTTACAAACTGTTTTTTTACTTTTTTATCGAAACCTGAATTAAACGTTACCGGGTTAAAACCTTCGTTGATATACGATGTGGCGTTGGGAATCATCCTTGCCAGGTTTTTGGTTGCCAGAATAGCCCCCATTTTTTCAAGCGTGATTTTTGGGGCAAGTGAAACAACCACTGTTGCTTCCGAAACGATATCTTTTATAGCTTGCAATGTTTCCATCACCAAAGGAGGATGAACCGCAATAAAAACGATATCCTGCGAAGCAGCCTCACCTGCATTTTCTGCTTTTACAATTTCAGGAAACATAGCTGAAAGATTATTAAAAACTTCATTGTTAGGATCGAACACTTTAACAGAATCGAATTTTACTGATTTGTTGCTAAATCCCTGAAGCAAGATTTTTGTAATTCTTCCGCCTCCTATAAAGCCAAGTGAATTTGTTTTCATGTTTGTAGTTTTGGTTATTATAAAAGAAAATTGAAAATATATCCGACGATTAAGATTCCGGATGCCACCACACCCACAAATACGGCAATCAATTGCCATTTTAATACTTTTTTAAGAATGATGACTTCAGGTAGTGAGAGTCCGATAACCGACATCATAAATGCCAGTGCGGTGCCGAGAGAAACGCCCTTTTCAATCAGGACGCTGACAACCGGAATTATTCCGGCAGCATTCGAGTACATGGGTACACCCAACACAATGGCAAGCGGAATACTGTACCAATTACCTTTGCCAAGCAACGTACCCAGGAAATCATCGGGGACATAGCCATGGGCTCCGGCACCTACCGCAATCCCGATCAGGATGTAAATCCAGATTTTTCCGACAATTTCTTTTACTGCTGTAAATCCTGCCTGAATCCGGTCGCTGTAAGTTGGTTTTAATTCTTCAATTCCCTGTTGTGACGCTTTTATACGGTACACCCATTCTGCCACAAACCGCTGCAGTTTTAGTTTTTCAAGGACGAAGCCTGAAACGATGGCAATGATCAAACCTGTTGTTACATAAATCACGGCAATCTTCCAGCCGAACATCCCAATCAGCAGAACCAGGGCAACTTCGTTTATCAACGGCGCAGCAATTAAAAAGGAAAATGTAACGCCCAGGGGAATGCCTGCTTCTACAAATCCGAGAAATAACGGGATGGCTGAGCATGAGCAAAAAGGGGTAACAATTCCAAGTGAAGCGGCCAGAACGTTTCCGGTAAACAGTGATTTGCCTTCCAGCGCTTTCCGTGTTTTTTCGGGCGAGAACCAGGTACGTATAATGCCAACCAGAAAAATGATCAGAACAAGCAACAACATAACTTTCGGAACCTCGAAAATAAAAAACCAGACAGCTTGTGTCAGATGTTTTCCTTCCTGAAGGTTAAAAACCGAAAAAGTCAGGAAATCGGCAATATAATTCAGATTAAAGAATAAAAATACCCAGACAGGCAGAAGTAAAAGTATGAGATATTTTTTTGTTTTTTTCAATTCAGGCAATATAAATGGTGTATACATAATAAATTCCCACCCCTATAAAGAGGATGGCAATAATCCGTCTCATCCAGAATTCGATTGTTTTTAAAACATTGTAAAACCTTCCGACATTTGAAATCGCAAAGGCCAGAAACCAAGCGATGATGATTACCGGAATACCCGTTGCAACTGCAAATATTATCGGAAGGAAGAGCCCTTTTACACTTCCGATGGTCAGGGGAATAAGAATGCCGAAATACAAAACGCCGCTGTATGGGCAGAATGCCATGGCAAAAATCACTCCAAGCAGAAAAACATTAAGAAAATTCCATTTACCGGCTTTCTCAATTCTATTTGATAATTTTTGAAATGCAGGGAAACGAATTGTCAGTATTCCAAGCATAAATATACCTGTAATAATAAGTAAAGGTCCAAGGATTTTTTCACCGTATTGCTGAAAATACAACGAAATTTTTGATTTACTGGCGCCCAGAAAAAGTAAGGTTGCCAGGGTAGTATAGGAGAAAGCCCTGCCGGCTGTATAAATCAATCCATTGGTAAAAACACGCTTTTGATTTATCGCGTCCTTGCTGATAAATCCTATTGCAGTGATATTTGTTGCCATAGGGCAAGGACTAATGGCAGTCATTAATCCCAGGATAAATGCCGAAATAAGTGGTGTTGAACTGTTTTCGTACAAACTGGCAAGGAATGTTTCCATTGTTATATTTCACCTATGGCATCTTTTACAATCTGTTTGAATTTCTCCGGATCGGTTCGGGCAAATAAAAAACCCTTATCAGTAAGGTCAACGCGTTTATCGTCTTTTATAACAAAAAGGGACTGGCCTTCTACTTTCAGGTCACTGATTATTTTTTTATTGATATCGTCATCGAAATTGTAGACCGAAAAGGTCACAGTTCCTTCCTCCATCTGGTCGCTGAAATTCTCCTGAAGTGCATTTTTTGTTTCTTTCTCAATGGCAAGGCAAGTTTCACAACGCCTTGTATTATGAAAATAATAAACCTGGACTTTTTTGGTTTCTTGGGCTGAAACTTTATATACAAAAAATGCAGGTATAGCCAATAACAAAAACAACAGGATTGAAATAATTTTAGCTCGTTTCATTGGATTATTATTTTGTTAGTAATTGTTTTATTTCTTCAATTGAAAGGATTTTCCCGTATGTCAGCACTTTTTCATCCAATACAAAACCGGGCGTACGCAAAATACCGTACTGCATAATATCACCGTAGTCTTCGACCTTTGTTACAGTGGCTTCCAGCCCAAGTTCCTTAACAGCTTCGAGTGAATTTTTTTCCAGCCGTTTGCAGTTGGCACAACCTGTGCCTAAAATTTTTATTTCCATCTTAAAATTTATTTCATTCGTTGTTCGCAAAAATACGAACAATATTGATATTTATACTGATTTTTGTTATTTTTTTAATCCGTCGGTTGAAACCGACGGCAAGTGATATTTAAATTTTAATTCCGAACAATTGCAGAAGGAGGATACGGTTGCCTACATAAAAAATAAGGATAGCTGTCAGGAGTTTTACTACCCAGGGCTTAAAAAATACAATGCTTAGCCTTGATCCGATTTGCCCGCCAACAATTACAGCCAAAGCCAATGGAGCCAGTAATTTTATATCGACCTGAAAATGGTATTTTATCAGCTGACCTGTTAATCCCGAAATTGAATTGACCAGAATAAAAAAGCTGCTGGCTGCAGCAATTTTTTTGGGTGTATCCCATTTCCAAAGGTGGAGGATGGAACTCAGGAAAATACCACCACCGATACCAACCATGCCTGAAAGGAAACCAACCAGCCCGCCTGTGACGCTGTTTTCCACCAGCCGTTTTTTTGCAGCCGGTTTGTGGGCGACAGTTTCCATCCTGGTTTTAAAAATTTCGTAAAACATCAGCAAAGCAGAAACTACAAGTGAAGCACCGAGAACCATAAAAAAGAAACTGTTGCTTATTTTCAGATAACCGCCAACAAAAGCCATTGGGATACTAAGAACTACCAATGGAACCATATCCTTCAGGTCGAGGAGTTTCTTTTTATAATACAGGTATGAACTTCCTGAAACTACAATGATGTTGCAAATCAGGGCAATGGGTTTCATCACCTCAGGGGCAATAGCAAAAATGACCATAAACGCAAGGTAACTTGAACCACCCCCAAAACCAACCGATGAGTATAAAAAAGCTACAAAAACAAAAATCAAAATAAGCCACGTTAAATCCATGCCAGGTCGCTTTTATAAATTCAGAAAATGCCTGAAAAGAGACTGCACTTCCTCCCAGTTTTTTTTATTAATGCAGTATTTAATTCTTGGAGCTTCAATTTCACCCTGAATCAAACCGGCATCTTTTAATTCCTTTAAATGCTGTGACAGCGTTGATTTTGCAATAGGCAGTATATCGGTCAGATCGCCGCTATAGCAACAAGACTGGCTGTTAAGAAGGTTAAGAATATAAATCCTGACCGGGTGCCCCATAGCTTTGGCATAACGGGCAGCCTTTTTTTGTTCATCGGAAAAAACCTGATAAAGTGCCATCAATCTAATTTTTTGGAATAAAAATAAATATTTTACCCGAAATTAGAAGAATAAAAAACCGGGGCAGAAGCTGCCCCGGCAATTACTAAAACATTAATAGGCTATTTAAAATAACCAACCAACATTCAAACTCAATGTTTTATTTCTTAAGTCGTCATCATAATCAGCAAATTTCGTAAATCCCATATCGTAATTGATAGAAAACTGCAATGCTTGTTTCGATACGGGCAATTCTAAACCTAATTCAAAAGCTAAGCCTAAATCGGTTGATTTTACATGGTCATTGAGGTCTGTAGTGATGCTGTCAGCTTTATTTTTTGCCTCGAGCAGGAAGCCTGCATAAGGACCTGTTGCTGCAAAAAATCGTGTTTTGCCTGATGTGGTTGAAAATTCTGCTTTTACCGGTACTTCCAGATAGGAAAATTTGTTGGTTTCGTTTGATGAATCCTCTTCAATTGTCTTTCCTTTCTGTGAATACAAAACACTTGCTTTCAGTGCAAACCAGTCGTTCAATTGGTACTTCGAGAGTACTCCTGCATTAAAGTTACATAAGATATTATCATTATCATATAAATTACCAAGTTTCGATTGGGTTGAGAAATTTACGCCGGATGTAATTCCTACCTGAAACTGTCCGAATGAAAGAGCAGTACTTAAAATTATAAATGTACATGCTACAATTGTTTTTCTTAAAATTGTTTTCATAACTTTTAATTGTTTAATTTTTTAAATATTTATATAGTCATACTGACTTTTTTCGTCTAATAGTCGAATTTGGGATAAAAAAATTTATATACTTATCCCATAAAACAATATATCAAGCAGTTCATCAATATGTTGCCCTACATCTTTAATTTCTTTTGTAATAAAGAGCGGAATCTCCAATCCTTTCATAATCATTGTTAATGCCTTAGCTGTAATTTCAATATCAACAGGTTTAAATTTTTTCTGCTCAATTCCGTTTTTCAGGATTGAACACACCATTATAAATTCATCCTTATCATATTTTTCCCTGATTTCTTCAATAAACTCAAGGTTTGAAAGGAAATCATCTTTAATAGCAAGGTAAAAATTACTCAGGTTCCGGAAACCTTCCATCCTTGAAATAAAATAATTTTTCAGTTGAAGTTTAGATTCATTTTCATAGCTTATAGCTTCTTCAATACGTTTTTTTAAGGTATTGGCCTCAAATTCAATAACTTCTTTAAATACTTCTTCTTTACTGCTGAAATAATAATATAACGAACTTTTGCCTTTACTCGCGGCAAATGCTATTTCGTCCATTGTTGTTTTTCGGTAACCATATTTTTTGAATGTTTCCTGTGCTACCTTGATAATTTTATCTTTTATTTTTTCAGACATTGTTTGTTTCG
>JAFGGF010000242.1 GCA_016930735.1 Prolixibacteraceae bacterium | reverse complement strand
TTTTTTGTCATTCGAACAGGATGTCAGAAATCCTGAAAGTAATATCAATAAGCCTGCGGCTAATACTTTTATTTTCATAATGATTCGTTTAATATTTTAATAATTCAGTTAAATTAATGTATCGGGTCCTGCCGGGTCGACCGGAAAAACTTTTGTAAAGCCAGGCATTGAAAGAGATTTTGATTCTGTACAATATTCAAACCTTTTTATCATCCATACATCCACATTGCTTTTTCTTGTCAAGGATAAATTACATACCCCTTTTTCATGCCATTTGTTTATACCTTCACCATGCAGGCGTGCCATGCTAACAAGCACACTGTCAGAAACCATAGGGGCTCCTGCCTGAATAGCAAATGGGAAACCGGCTTTTGCAAACAAATAATCCTGTGAAATATCAATTGATTGTCCTTCTTTACTGTCAAGCGCTGCATCCAATTTCTTTCCTGTAAAACCACTTCTGAATTTATCCTTATACAAACGGGTTACTCCCTTATCTCTTCCCCTAAATACTCCACCGTTATAAACAACTTCACCATCAGTCACAAACAGTTCGGGTATTTTATCATAAAGACCATCATTAAGCAGGGATTCATAGGTATGGTAAAGATCAATAATGCTCTTTTCTGCCTCAAGAAAAGCAAGTCTTTCGGACAACTCACCAATGCTTTTCTCCATATCCGAATTATTTGCTTCGGCAGACTTTGCAGTGGCAGGAACTGATGATGCAAGTACACCAACAGACATAGCTGCTCCCATTTTCCGGATAAATGAACGGCGTCCGTCTTTTGGTTTGTTATCTCTTTCTTTTAACGCGTTCATAATTATTAAATTCCTTTCCTTTTTGCATTAGGGCCAAAGTATTTCTTTATGTCATAACAACCTATATACCGACCAATTGCGCCTGTCAGACTTAGTCTTACTCCCTCTTCATTTCCATGAAAACCAAAACCGCAGTCATGCCTTATTTTCTCATTTATCATTACTATCATCTCATGGCCATTACATGCCTCTTCATTGACTGCCATTATATATATACCATCACGAACCTTTACAAATAAGCAAGGTGCGCACCACTGGGCGCCCAGAGTCTGATCTGCTGTGTATATTGTCCATGAATGAGAGTGCGGGGTTGTGTAAAGATGCATAGAGGTCATGTTTCCGGAATATGTCCATGACCAGGCATGTCCAACAAGATCATCGGATAACTCATGACGAATGTATTTTGGCGGATTAATCCCTTCCATTTCGGCTACACCGAATATGGCATAATAGGATGTCTCATTGCCATAATATTTTGTTCCCATCATGGAATGTATGCAGGTGGTAAGTCCGTTGGTCAGATCAAGGGCTATCTGTACACTTGCCCTTGGGTTACTGTCAACAAGAAGATGACTGAACCAGGCAAGGCCTTCATTTGCTTCATACGCCCTGTAATCAACTTCGTGCCAGGTGCTTTCTCTATCTTCCCGGTATTTGAGTTTGAACTTTTCCGTAACCTTATAATGTCTTACAGGTCCTCCCCGGTCGTAACGCAGTATAAATTCTTTACCAACCAATATATCGCTGAATGGTAAATTGTTTGCATACATAGTCTGTGCAGCGTCCTCCTCTTCCTCTACAAAGGCTGTAGTACTCTTCAGTGCCGCATTGTGTACCTCTTCATCAGAGATATATGGAAAATCCCTTACCGGACGATATGCCATCCTCTGTCCTTTCACCTGAGGCCTGGCGGGAGCACCGGGAGCCTGCGCAAACATTGGCTGCGAGCCATCCTTATCAAATGGCGCGAGAGGCGTAAGCTCGCCAACAATCTCACCTTTCCCTCTAAACATATAATATTCCAGTTCATCGTTTTCGTTAAATCCAAGCCTGACGCCAACCTGTATCCCGCTAAAAAGGTCAACTACATAAGCTGTAAATATGCCTGAAAACTCACACTCCGTCCTGTTGTAGATAAAAGTATTGTCATTTACCAGGACGTAATCTGACGGGCTGCAATAACCCAGATCATCAGCATGACGTGTAAGTTCCACAAAGTTTGTCGATACGACAGAGGCATAAAGTTCCAGGGTTTCAATACCGGTATCCTGTTTCCAGTACATGCCTTTGCCTTCTATCCTGTTTGTCAGGTGATGACGGCTTTCAGGTGCAGCTTGCCCCTTCTTTTCAACATAACCAAAATATATATGGCGTTGTACTTCTCTGTCATCAATCAATATTTCCTTACCTCCCATGGTAACTTCCTTCCTTCCACTTGAAAGCCATACTTCAATAATGGTGACAAGACCGGTATCCTGCTCAATAAATACATTATATCCCCTTTGTTCATCTGGAATCATATGGGAAAAGAAAATCATGTTTTTTAGTGTTAAAGCACCATAGCAACCTGTAAATGAGTTTCCATCCATCTTAACAAAAAGGTTCTTTTTATCACTGAAGGAATAACTAAAATCAGGGCCATTATCTGTTATAATTCTAATGGATTTCCCTGAAAGCTCGCTAGTAAACTCAGAGCGGCATACAGGACCTGATTCTGCAGCCCTGAGTTTTTCTCCAATCTGGCTTTTAGTAAGCTTTGTATATTTAAACCGGTGCATCGGGATGTTCATCGGAAGACTCATGGTTCTTTCTCCTTTCTGGTTTTATTTTGAAATATTATTAATTTTTTGAAAAATTTGTTGTACATGATTTCAAATAGTTGTGCTTATTGATACATTGCCTTAAACAATTACCGGTTTTACAACCATTTAATGAATTTAATGAGAATAAACACAGCTCTTCAGAATATAAAATACTGCATTAATACATATCATTATATACGGGCGGAATGGACAAAATAAAGCCTATTTAACGGCTTTTAAGAAGGAGGTTTATACCCCTCAAATTTATGATAAGTTTATAAATTATTTTTTATCATAAACCCTTGTGGTTTTCATCTCCTGTCCGTCTCTTCCCTGTCTTACAGAAGTAATTGAAAGAGTTTTGGCATCTGCCATCGACCAGGCTTCAGTTGAAGTTCTTTCGTTCCCGTTAAAAGAAGATGTAGTTGTAATAGTTAATGTTTTACCATCAGCCGACCATTTTGCTGTTGATTTACTTTCTCCCCTGCCGGTGGAGTTTACACTTTCTTTTCCATCGAGTGAATATTTACTTGTAGTGGTTGTAGTTTCACCGTCCCTGTTGGTTCTGGTTCTTTCAACTGTAAGTAAGTTTGCTTCTTGTTTTACTACAATATCGCCGCCGCCAAACCGTGCTCCACCCTCTCCAAGTGTGCTTTTTTCTGTATTAAATGCCCATTTTCCACTGAAATCAGGCTTGACCTGTCCGTTTGAAAAAGCAGGAATAACAAGCATAAAAACAATTAAAAGTGACAGAGTCCTGAATAGTACGGAGATTTTTAAGTTGTTCTTTTTCATAATCTTAGATTTATTGGTTTAAAAAATAATGATCTAATTTAGGTAAACAGAATGAATTTATAGTTAGTATATTTCATTTTTTCTTTTTAAGGAACTTAAAATCTTCATTAACAGTATGCTGACAAATATATTTTTCAGACTATTATTAGAAGATGTTGGTCACAAACAAAGGGACTAATTAACAAAACAGAAAATTTTTCTTTACCTTTCAAATTTGAAATAGCTAATAAATAAACAAAAATATTGCTATGCCATACGATGAACAATTAGCAGAAAGAATCAAAAAATCATTAAATGAACAATCTGCCTCCTTTTACGAGAAAAAAATGTTTGGAGGTGTTTGTTTTATGGTCGATGATAAAATGTGTGTCGGTGTTTTGAAAAATGAAATGATGGCACGTATCGACCCGGAAATTCAAGATGAGATCCTGAAGGAAAAAGGCTGCCGTGAAATGGACTTTACCCGCCGCCCGATGAAAGGTTTTATGTTTGTATCGCCCGAAGGAATCGACATGGATGATGACCTGGATAAATGGGTTAAACGCTGTTTGGATTACAATCCGAGAGCTAAATCGAGCAAAAAGTAAAATTGCATTATTAAAATATTACCTCTTCATTAAATAGCCCTTTAACAAACCTTATTTATAAATCATTGTTAAATAGTTTTAAAAAACCCGATAATTAACATTTATTCATAAAATGCTTAAAACAAAACACCTTAATGTCCGTTTTTAAACTGGATTTTAATCCAATTTTTTAAATAACATAAAATGAAGAAGTTAATTATTTTGCTTTATATGCTGGTTTTTGGCATTTCTGCCAATGCCCAAAATTGGGAAACAAATTTTGATACTGCGAAAAAAAAGGCAGCCGATGAAAACCGGAATATAGTACTGGTATTTTCGGGTTCCGATTGGTGTGTCCCTTGTATGAAACTGGAAAAAAACATTTGGCAATCGCAGGAATTTATTGATTTTTCAAACAAACACTTTGTATTACTGCGGGCAGATTTTCCAAAGAAAAAAAACAATGCCCTATCAAAGGAGCAACAGGAAATGAACGGTAAATTATTTGAAACTTATAATAAACAGGGGCTCTTCCCTTTTGTGGCAGTACTTGATAAAAACGGCAAAGTTTTAGGTACAACAGGATTTAAAAATGTAAGCCCTGATGAATATATAGCTATGCTTCAATCATTTGAAAAATAAAACAGGTTTGAAAAACTATCTGTTATACCTGTTTCTAATTTTTCCTGTTTTTCTTTCGGCACAGGAAAAATATACCCGTACCCTAAAATTAATGGGCAGCCGGTTTGATATAACAGTAGTTGCTGAAAATGAACCAGAAGGAAACCAATATATCGATATGGCAGTAGCTGAAATCAGCCGGATCGAAAAAATCATTTCCTCCTGGGATTCGTTGTCGCAAACGTCGCAGATCATCAGAAACGCAGGGATAAAACCCGTTAAAGTTGATGAAGAATTATTCGGTCTGATAGAACGGTCGGTGAAAATTTCTGAAATCACTGAAGGTGCTTTTGACATCACTTATGCTTCTATGGATAAAATCTGGAAGTTTGACGGTACGGTGAAAAAACTGCCTTCCGACGAAGAGATTGCCAAATCTGTTTTAAGGATTGGATATAAAAACATTGTCCTTGATAAAAATTCAAAAACTGTATTTCTTAAAAATAAAGGAATGCGGATAGGTTTTGGGGCAATAGGAAAAGGATACGCAGCAGACAAAGCAAAACAACTGCTGATTTCGCAGGGAGTAAAAGCCGGAATTATAAATGCATCAGGTGACCTGACAACCTGGGGTACGCAGCCCGACGGATCGCCGTGGATG
>JAFGGF010000241.1 GCA_016930735.1 Prolixibacteraceae bacterium | reverse complement strand
TGGACCGAAACCGGACAATACGAACGAATCTTAACTTCGGTTACCGGATGCGACAGTACCGTTACAACCAACCTGGTGGTGGAAAAAGTAAACGGAAAAGGGAAAAACAATTCATCTTCAACTGATAAAATTTCACCGTCAGAAGGAAATTCTGAATCCACCTCAACAACAGACCCGGATAACCAGGGTGTGGCCAAGGGCAAATCGTCAGTTGTAAGTGCCATCGAGTTTAACGCTTTTCAATCGTACGAGGAATTTATTATTTATCCAAATCCGGCGAAATCATATATCAATATCGATTACTCGGTTTTGCCCAACATGAATACAAAAGTTGAGATTCTGAACGGAAACGGACAGGTTGTTTATAATCAAACGGTTGAATCTTCTTTGAACAGAATCGACATCAACCATTTGTCACCCGGAATGTATTACATCCGCTCCATTAGCGACAACAGGGCAAATATTAAAAAATTAATTGTGGAATAGTTGTTATTTGAAATAACCAGAAAAGTAAAATCCCACAGGAAACAAGTTCCTGTGGGATTTTTATGTTAGAACGGGTCTCTTTTTTATTCACATCAAAACCAGGGTTACGTTATTTTTCTTTCTCAACAATGAAATACTTATTACAACTACTTATATAAAAGGACATTACAGAATCATATCCATTGTTGTGGATTCATCAAAAACGTTCATTTGAAGTCATCACGTCATACTCATCAATAGGTATAAATTTATATTTATTCATCTCCTCGTTGATAAAAACCTGTTTGTCATCCCTCTCAAGCAAACTGTCATTCAATAGTTCATCAATCCAGGTTGAAAATATTTTTGCCCCTTTAAAGTTCAAATGTTCCAGGTCAGCAAATTCTGAATCGTTGAGAGGAAATTTAGAAAAATCCAAGAATTCAATACCTGAGAATCTTGAAGAAAGTATTTCACGGAAAAGCGGTTCATTTTTGTATCCGGGATATTCTTTATGCACCGGACTTCGTATCAAAAATACTTTTACGCCGCTTTTTTTACAAAACTTTATAAGTCTCACCAAATATTCCATATTTATTTCCGAAATTTCATTTAAAATTTTTGAGCTTAATTCATCCTTATTTTTATTCCATAAAGAATCGGATTTCAAATTATAAAGTTCCAGATACCCTCCTATTCTATTTGTATATTTTAAACCTCCTGCTATAACTTTAAAATTATATTTTAGAACCGGAACAATATTTTTCTTTATCCCCCTGGAATTCTTTTGATATAACAAATTATAACCTTCATTGTCAAGAAATAAGGCATATACAGGGAAGAAATGAGACAAGTACATTTCATCCCAAATCCAGTCATCCATTAATTTACATATCTGAGCATTTGAACACTCTATAAATATAACCTGTAACTGTGGATTTTGCACAACAAGTTTTTTAGTTTTATAATATGTATAAAAATAAGATTCGCCGGAGGCAGAAAAATTTGATAAGCCAGTTATTATGGAATCGTTGAATGCACATTCAGGGTGAGAGTGTCCAACCACAATAATTTCCTGATCCCCGTTAATTTTAAGGCTGCCACAGTATTTTACCAGAAATACTGAACCTAATAAAAAAAATAGTATTATTGAAAAAAAGACTACTACCTTATGTAAAAAATTCTTCATAATCTAAAACTGAAAATAGATAAATTGCTGTTCCTCCCCCCCAAACCAAAAAATTATGAAAATAATAGAGTAATACATTGCGTATCTTAAAGGGCGTTTCCATTTTAGACCAATATGTGCGAGAGCATATTGTTCTTCTCTGCCTTTCCACTCTATCAAAAGAAAAATTCCAATAAGTATTAGAGTTGTGAGCGCTTTCCTTTTCCCGTTAAATTGGGGAACAGAGAACAAGGACATTGAAAATATTTCAGAAATATAATCAATGGCATGTCCAAGGTTTTCTGCTCTGAAAAATATCCATGCAAATACTGTAATCGCAAATGTTACACACATAAAACCAAACTCTTTTAAAGAAGGAAGGTTTCTGCCCTGTGCAACAATTTCCAGGTTCTTTCGATTTTTATGTGTCAATAGCAGAGGTAAAAAGTAGAATGCATTCAACGCTCCCCAAATCACAAATGTCCAATTAGCTCCGTGCCAAAAGCCGCTTACTGTAAAAATAATGAATGTATTTCTTATTTTCACCCAGTTGCTTCCCCGGCTTCCGCCAAGTGGGATATACACATAATCTCTAAACCAGGTGGACAGTGAAATATGCCAGCGCCTCCAAAATTCTGCTATATCTCTTGAAAAGTAGGGAAAAGCAAAATTCTGCATCAAATTGAATCCAAAGAGTCTTGCTGTTCCGATTGCGATGTCAGAATAGCCTGAAAAATCGCCATATATCTGGAATGCAAAAAAAAGAGCACCCAAAAATAAGGTGCTCCCTGAATAGTCTGAAGAATTATTAAAAATTAAATTTGCAACAGTTGCTGCGTTATCTGCAATCACTATTTTTTTGAACAGCCCCCAAAGAATTTGACGCATGCCATCAACCGCCTTTGAGTAGTCAAAAATCCGGCTATTATAAAACTGGGGAAGTAAATTTTTGGCCCTTTCAATTGGCCCTGCAATTAACTGAGGGAAAAACCCAACAAATGCTGAAAATGCAATAAAATTTTTTGTCGGTTCAATCTTTCTCCTGTAAACATCAATGGTGTAGCTTAATGTTTGAAAAGTGTAAAAACTTATTCCGACAGGTAAAATAATATTTAATGAACTTGCGTTTGGTTTTGTTCCAAAAATTGAAAATGTGTCTATAAAACCAGAAAGAAAAAAGTTATAGTATTTAAAAAAAACCAATAAACCCAAATTTACCATAATACTTGTCCACAGCAATGCCTTTCTTCTTGATTGTCTGTATTCAGTTTTGAGTCCTCTTCCAACAGAATAATCTACAGCGGTGCTGAAAACAATTAAAGATAAAAACCGCCAGTCCCAACAGCCATAAAAAACATAACTGGCAACAACAATCAAAAGGTTTTGTAGCTGAAAATTTTTATTAAAAACAAACCAGTAGAGTAAAAATACAATTGGCAAAAATATCGCAAAGTCAATCGAATTAAAAAGCATTTTAACACC
>JAFGGF010000240.1 GCA_016930735.1 Prolixibacteraceae bacterium | reverse complement strand
ATTCCCAGGCCGCCTCATTGGGGAGGTTTCCGGGTTGAACCCATTTCAATAGAATTCTGGCAGGGAAGGGCAAACAGGCTTCACGACAGGTTTTTATATTCTAAGAACAAAAACAATTGGATCGTTAAACAATTGGCTCCATGATACATAAAATTGAACAAAAACAAATACTTCCAATCAAAATTGAAAAAGCCTGGGCATTTTTCAGTTCACCTCAAAATCTTAACAATATAACACCTGATGATTTGCACTTTGAAATAACTTCGAATTTACCGGAAAAAATCTACGAGGGATTAATAATTACATATAAAATTACACCATTCCCTTTAATAAAATTTGAGTGTATCACAGAAATATCTACAGTAATAAACTTGGAATACTTTATAGATACTCAGATCAAAGGGCCTTATAGGATTTGGCATCATCAGCACCACTTTAAAAAAGTTACAGAAGGCACTGAAATGACCGACATTGTCTATTATGCTTTGCCATTCGGATTATTGGGGGAGATTGTTCATTCAATCAAGATAAAAAAACAACTCCTGCAAATATTTGCCTATAGAAAATCAAAACTGGAAGAGCTTTTTGGAATATTTAATCCCCAAAATCAAGGTTGAATTTCTGACGCAGCAATTGCAGGTCGGAATTCTTTTTAACCATATCATCATACTTTTCGTCATCGGAATAAATGATCCGGTTACTTTCAACTGTTTCAATCTGAGTAATTACTTCAATAGAAGAATTTTTTAACTCATTTCTCAGGAAGGCAACCAGTTTGGGTTTTATCATTTTAATATTTTCTTCCTGAACAGTATTTCCAATTTTTAAAACAAACTGATAATCAGAGACGAAATCAGGAACATTGGAAAGGGTTGTTTTTAAAGTAGGGCTGTCAACAGTAGTTAGAAATTCATTCCACTTGGTTTTAAACTGCTCCTTATTAAAATCTTCTTTCAGGTTAGAGTTATTATAGGCCTGATGCTGTTGTTTTGCAGACACTGTATTATCTTCCAGTTTTCCCGATAAAGCATCCTTGATTGAAGGAGTATTGTAACTTCTGGTAATTCTTTTTACCGCTGGTTTTGTTGGGTTCGAAGGTACCTGGACAGGATTGGGTACTTCCTTTTTCTGCTGTTCAGGTTTTTCTTTTTTTTGTGAAAAAATGGGTTCCAATGAATCCGGATTTTCCGGTTCATCAGCTATTTTTTTTTTAAGGTTAGCTGAGCCATCCTGATCAGTGCCAGTTCAACCAAGAGCCTTTTATTCTGGCTTGCTTTATATTGCAGGTCGCATTCTGTGGCAATTTTTAATGCATCAAAAAGGAAATCACTGTCACAATTTGAAGCCTGGGCTTTATATTTTTCTTTTGTTTCACCTCCAACTTCCAATAATTGTACAGTCACCTGATCTTTACAAACAACAAGGTCTCTTAAATGCCCTGCCAGTCCGTTTATAAAATGATGTCCGTCGAAACCATGGTTCAGAATTTCATTAAAAGTGAGCAGGGTATCCGGTACATTATTTTTTAAAAGCCGGTCAACCAGCTTAAAATAATAATCGTAATCGAGGACATTCAGGTTTGAAATAACATCTTTGTAAGTTACTTCCTTCCCTGAAAAACTGACAATCTGGTCGAATATGGAAAGGGCATCACGCATGGCACCATCGGCTTTCTGTGCAATGATATTCAACCCTTCCGGTTCAACGGAAACACCTTCACTTTTTGCAACATATTCGAGATGCCTTGTAATGTCTTCTATCCTGATCCTGTTAAAGTCAAAGATCTGGCACCGCGATAAAATAGTTGGGATTATTTTATGTTTTTCAGTTGTGGCAAGGATAAAAATGGCATGAGCCGGTGGTTCTTCCAGTGTCTTCAGGAAAGCATTAAATGCACTTGCCGACAACATATGGACTTCATCGATAATATATATGCTGTATTTTGCAATCTGTGGTGGGATACGGACCTGGTCAGTTAAATTCCTGATATCATCCACCGAATTATTGGATGCAGCATCCAGTTCATGGATATTAAATGAGCGGTTTGAATTAAACGATTTACATGATTCACATTCATTGCAGGCTTCGGTATCGTCGGTAAGGTTAAAGCAGTTTATTGTTTTGGCAAAAATACGGGCACAGGTAGTTTTTCCAATCCCCCGTGGACCACAAAACAAATAAGCATGAGCCAGTTGTTTGCTTTTAATCGCATTCTTAAGAGTTGAAGTAATAGATTCCTGGGCTACCACAGTTTTAAATGAATCGGGCCTGTATTTTCGAGCTGAAACAATAAAATTCTCCATTTTTCTACTTAATCACATAAAAACAAGCGGCATTTTTTATATTTTCCGCCAGACTTTTATAAGAATTTCAAATATACATAAATATGCCCTTCGGGAACAGAAAACTTATTAACAAACTACCTTCAAAATATTTCATTTTTTTAAAAAAACAGCATGCATTTTTGAAAAATTTGAAATTGATTATTTTCTGTAAACTATTGATTGTATCAATCTTAATTACAATAACAGGAACTGCAATTGCCCAATATAAAACCATGTATGATTTTTCAGCAAAAACCATCGATGGTAAAATGCTGGATTTTTCGGTTTTTAAGGGTAAAAAAGTAATGATCGTTAACACAGCAACCAAATGCAGCCTGGCTCCTCAGCTTAAAAAACTTCAGGAATTATATGAAGAATATGGTGGAGATGATTTTGAAATTATTGCTTTCCCTTCAAATGATTTTGGAAAAAGGGAACCAGGCACAAATGAAGAGATTAAAGAAAAGTGTGATTCAAAATACGGGATTACATTTATTCTGATGGAAAAAATAAATGTAAGGGGCGACAGTATCCATCCGGTTTTTAAATGGCTTACATCAAGTGAAGAAAACGGCACTCTGAATGCAAAAGTTTTATGGAACTTTCAGAAATTCCTTATTTCGGAAGATGGTAATGTCGATGAATTTATCAATCCATGGACGGGACCGGAAAATAAAAAAATCATTGAATGGTTGTCAAATAACTAATTCTAATCATTAATTACTTAATAATTAAAATATTAGTTACATTTATTCGTTTACCAAACGACAATGCTCTTTTTCCAACCTAAAAAAACCGCTATGAAGATTGAAAAAATATTCTATTCAATAATTCTTCTCATTTATTTGATACTTACAGTTTTATCATTAATAGATATCCAAGATCAAAAGAACCTGACCTATCAACAGAATGGGCGATTGTCTAAATTTTTCTGATCGCGGTTTTTGGTTATTTTATTCTAAACTTGTTCGGGAGGAAAAAAACAGAAATTAATAGTAATTATTTCAATTTCCCCATAAAATCGGGCCCTTTTGTTTTTTTGGGAACTTTGCCATGAATATTACCTCCTTCCCACTCAATCCGCCTGTTTTTATCCGAAAACTGAATATGGCTGTTTTTCTCCCGCGAATGGCGGTCGTTGTATTTGAATTTTTCAATGGCAAACAATGGCAGAAAAACTACAAAAAATACAACAATGGCAGGTATCATCCAGCTAATCATATTTTTCCCTTTAAACATGTGGATAAACAAAACAATGCCAAGGTAAAGAATAACTCCGGGCCCCGAAATATATAGTAAAATCTTTTTTATCACGATTATAAACTTTTATTTAAAACTTTCTTATATGCAGTTAATGCTCGTTCTCTGGCAAATTTATGGTCTATTATTGGATTCGGGTAATTAAACCCGTCAACTTCGGGAACCCATTTCCTGATATATTCCATTCCACTGTCGAACTTTTTTTGCTGACTTTCGGGGTTAAATATACGAAAATAGGGTGCCGCATCGCAACCTGTACCTGCTGCCCATTGCCAGTTGCCATTGTTTGATGCCAGTTCAAAATCCAGTAGCTTTTCAGCAAAATATGCTTCACCCCAGCGCCAGTCGATTAATAAATGTTTGACCAAAAAGCTTGCAACTGCCATACGTACCCGGTTGTGCATAAATCCTGTCTGGTTCAGTTCCCTCATTCCTGCATCAATTAACGGATATCCGGTTTCTCCCCTGCACCAACTTCCAAATTCTTTTTCATCATTCCTCCATTCAATATTTAAGTATTGTTTTTTAAAAGGGCTATTTTCAACAAATGGGAAATGCCATAAAATATCAATAAAAAAATTACGCCAGATCAACTCATTCAGAAAAACTTCCGATTGATTTACAGCTGTTTTTGTAAGTTCCCGTATTGAAACTGTCCCGAAACGTAAATGAATTCCCAAACGGCTTGTCCCGTTAACTGAAGGGTAATCCCTTGATTTACTATAATTATTTATGACTGTTTTATCAATCTCAGACGAAGGTATATTTAATAATGAATCTATAAAACCAATATCCTTTAGTGAAGGAATCTTCATTGGTTTGCATCGGAATAAATTATAAATCAGCTTTTCTGAAGGATAATTTTCAGGTATTTGACTAAAATACAATTGTTTCCACTTTTTACTGTATGGAGTAAAAACCACATAAGGGTTTCCGTCATCTTTTACTACCTCGCTTTTTTCAAAAATTACATGGTCCTTATATGTTTGAAAATTAATATTTTCTGATTTCAGGAAATTATGAATTTCCAAATCTCTTTCCCGGGCATAGGGTTCATAATCGTGATTGGTAAAAACCATATCTATTTTATATTCTTCAACCAGCTTTTTAAAAATCTGTAACGGTTCACCGTGTAATATTTTTAAAGTTGAACCGTATTTTTCGAGTTCATTTTTCAATTTTACCAGAGTCCGGTAAATAAAAGGAATCCGGTTATCTTCAGAGTTTAATTTACTAAGGATTTTAGTATCGAATATAAATACAGGCAAAACAGGCAGATTACTTTTTAAGGCATGGTATAATCCGGCATTATCAAATAATCGTAAATCCCTCCTAAACCAGAATATATTTATTTTTCCCATAAATCAAGATGCCATGGCAGCTCTTGTACCGGCAATTACTTTTTTAACGGTTTTTGCTATTTCGCAGTCCAGGTTCATTTGTTTTAACCTACGCCTGGCGTTTTTCCTGCTTTGCCTTTCAGGGAATAAACGGCTTAACAGGCCAGCAGGTTCAACCAGAGAAACAAGAAACTTCCAGTCTTCTTCCACTTCGCCTCTGTAAATCATCCCCTTTATTTTATCAGCAATTTCTCTTGCATGTGATTTTTCTGTCAGGCAGGTCATGTTATAGGTAAATATTAAAAACCTTCTTTTTTCAATTCTTATCAAACGTTTTTCTACCAGCCCCGATCTTATTTCATTCTTTATATAATTGATCGAATAATACAAACGAGAGAACCAACGGGTAAGTTTTATGGGTTTATCAAAATTCTTAAACTTCGATAAAACAAATTCCAGTAAAGGAACATCGCTTTTAAATGTTTTTATTTCGACAAAACCATTGCTAATAATAATATTTCCCTTAAGTTCAAGTTCCTTTATTATACATGCTTTTAATGAATAAAGAACCGTAAAAGCTCCTCCACCAACTAATCCTCCTTTATCAGGACGAACGCACAGAAGAAAGAATTTTTCAGAAACAGATAAGTTGTTTTCCATTTTATTTAGTTGATAGTTTTTCCTTTCTTTATGGGTAAAAGTTACAAAGAAATTATTACAATGAAACGAAATTCGCTTCTGTGTTTAATCAGAAGCAGATGAGTTCCATCCGATACAATATTCAAAAAACAATTATAATAAAATGAAAGGATTTGCAAGCGATAATAATGCCGGTGTGCATCCGGCTATTTTCAAGGCTATGGAAGAAGCCAATAAAAACCATGTTGTTGGATATGGAGATGATCCGTTTACCGAAAAAGCTATAAAAATTATAAAAACAGAATTTGGTGAAGATACCGAAGTATTCTTTGTTTTTAACGGAACCGGTGCCAATGTATTGGGATTATCTTCGGTAACACAAAGCTGGAACTCCATTATTTGCGCCGACACAGCTCATATTGAAGAAGATGAATGCGGAGCACCGGAAAAATTTACCGGATGCAAATTATTACCGGTTGAATCAGTAAGAGGGAAAATCACGCCTGAATCCATACGTCATCACCTGAAAGGTTTCGATTTTGAACACCATTCCCAACCGGCTGTGATTTCCATTTCGCAGGTCACCGAAATGGGGACGGTTTACAAACCGGAGGAAATAATTGCACTTGCCGACCTTGCTCATAAAAACAATATGTTTTTGCATATGGACGGAGCACGAATTGCCAACGCAGCTGTGGCATTAAACCTTCCGTTTAAAGCATTTACCAAAGATTGCGGAGTTGACATACTTTCGTTTGGCGGTACTAAAAACGGGATGATGATGGGAGAATCGGTGCTGTTTTTTAATCCGTTGCTGGCAAAAAATACAAAATACCTTCGTAAACAAAGCATGCAACTTTACTCCAAAATGCGTTTTGTAGGTGCCCAGTTTGAGGCTTATTTTGAAAATGATTTATGGAAAAAATCAGCTTCACATGCTAATAAAATGGCTAAGCTTTTGGAAACTGAAATCAAAAAAATACCGGAAATCAAATTAACGCAGGAAGTGGAAGCCAACGGCGTTTTTGCTGTCATTCCCCGAAAAATCATCAAACCACTGCAGGAAAAATTTTTCTTTTACATGTGGGATGATATAAAATCAGAAGTCAGGTGGATGACTTCGTTTGATACAACTGAACAGGAAATTTTTGAATTTGTTGCATTAATAAAAGAATTACTGAATACACATTACTGATTACTAAATACATACTACTTTAAAACAAAAAATGGCACTATTCAGGTATTACCCGGAAAATTACAAAGAAAACGACAAGGTGCTTGAAAAAAAGATTCTTGTCCACAGCCTGGTATTTGCCTCTGCTTTTGTTTTTTTGTTCTGGTTTGTCAAAATTATTGAACATGTTTTTGAATTGGATTTTGTGACATTTGGTGTATACCCCCTGCATTTAAAGGGATTAAAAGGCATTTTGTTTTCGCCGTTTATACATGCCAACTTTAACCACCTGATGGCTAATTCAGTGCCTTTTTTTATTCTGACAACAGCCCTGATATATTATTACCGACGGATTTCATACCGCATTTTTTTTCTTATTTACATTATTTCAGGAATTTGCGTCTGGGTTGGCGGAAGGCAGGCATGGCATATTGGTGCCAGCGGAGTAGTTTACGGCCTGGCTGCATTTCATTTTGTCAGTGGAATTTTACGGAATGATTTAAGGCTCCTGACCATGTCAATTATTGTGGTTTTCCTTTACGGCAGTATGATTTGGGGAATTTTCCCACTGAAGCCCGAAATTTCATGGGAAGCCCATTTATGGGGCGGCGTATCAGGTGTGATCCTTGCCTTTTATTACAGAAGATTCATAGTAAAAAGAAAAAAATTCGACTGGGAAGATGAACCTGAAGAAGATGAGGATTCTACAAAACCAATTGAATCTTACTTTAAGGATCCAACTTTTTCTTCAGATTACGACGAAAATGCTAATGATGAAAATCAACAGTAAAAAATACATTAGTTAAATTCATTCTAAATTTATTATTTTTAGGGAGGCTATATAATAAAAGTTTATATTTTTGCGGCCTGTATTTAATTGAAGTTCTTATAGGATGATTAGCAGAAGGATTATCAGAATTAAGGTATTACAGATTTTGTATGCCTATTACTCCTCACCGGATGAATTGATAAATAACCACGAGAAAGAACTCTTTTTCTGTATCAGGAAATCATACGACTTGTACCACTACCTGCTTTTACTCGTAATTGATATTGCCGATTATGCAGAAAGGCGGATTGATATAAACAGGGCCAAACACCGCCCAACAGAAGAAGACCTTAACCCGAATACAAAATTCATTGATAATAAAATGATCGGGATTTTAAGGAAAAACAAATCGTTAAACCTTTACCTCGAACAGAAAAAAATGAGCTGGGTTAACAACCCTGAATTAATTAAAGAATTATACAACAGGCTTTCTGAATCAGATTTCTACAAAGAATACATGAACGATGGTGATTTTTCGTTCGACAACGACCGCAGGCTGGTTGACCGTATTTTTAACAAACTGATATTATTATGTGAAGAACTTTACCAGGTTCTGGAAGAACAGAGCATTTACTGGAACGACGATGTGGAGTTTAATATTTCTATGATTTCAAAAACCTTAAAAAGGTTCACCGAATACTCAAGGGAAGATTTGCCTTTGCTCCCGATGTTTAAAGATGAAGACGACCGGCAATTTACAAAAGACCTTTTCAGGAAAGCTATACTGAACCATAAAGAGTTACGGAGCCTGATCGATCTTCACTCACAAAACTGGGACCTCGACAGGATTGCTTTTGTCGATATTCTGATTATGCAACTGGCTTTGGCCGAATTCCTGTATTTCCCAAACATCCCAACAAAGGTTACATTAAACGAATACATAGAATTATCGAAATATTACAGTACTGAAAAAAGCCGCAATTTTATAAACGGAATTCTGGATAAAGCACTTAAACAACTGAAAGAAGACGGAAAGATAAAAAAAACAGGCCGGGGCCTGATAGGTGAATCCTGAGAAATTGCCCAGTTCAATTAAAAAACAAATATTATGAAGGGAAAACAAATCTTGTATTTAATTTTAATTGTTTTCCCGTTTTCTGTTTTCTATGCATGTAAATCAAACCGGAATGAAGATATAAAAAAAGATATTCAGACAGAAGGTTTAACAGAATTTGAGTTTAATAAAGAAATACATAATTTTGGAGAACTGATTTCAGGAGAGGTTGTTATTTATAGTTTTAAATTAAAAAATACAGGCAATAACACCTTATTAATAAAAAACACGGAATGTGATTGTAATTGTATAAAAGCCAGGTGCCCTGAAAAAAGCCTTCAATCCGGTGAAACAGGGATCATCGAGGTTGAATTTGACACAGCCGGATTATTCGGGAAACAGTATAAATCGGTTGCAGTAGAGATGAATACAAAAGAAAAAACCATATATTTGGCAGTAATTGCCGATGTAAAAAATGATCAACTGGAAATTAATTATTAAAATCTTATAAAATGATGAACTATTTATTATTTATGCCTCAGGAAGGTGCTGAACCTGGTGATATGTGGAAGAGTTTTATTCCGCTAATACTGATTGTTGTAGTATTTTACTTTTTTATGATCAGGCCACAGGTGAAACGCCAGAAAGAAACCCGCCAGTTCCGCGAAAGCCTTAAAAAAGGCGATAACGTTGTTACAACAGGCGGTATTTACGGGAAAATTATTGAAGTTAAAGAAACAACAGTAATCCTTCAGATTGACAAGGAAGTAAAAATCAAGGTTGATAAAGCCGGAATTATCAAGGATATGTCCGAAGCTCCGCAACCAAAGTAGATTTGCAGATTTACACGATATTTAAAGCCGGTTTAACCGGCTTTTTTTATTCTTATATATCTGGGTTCCCACATAATTCCGAAAATCAAATTTAGATTAAATCTAACATAAGCATTTTACTGTTTTACAAATTGAAAAGGTATATTTACCCCGGTATCATTTGTAAACTATAGATATGAGAAATTTGCTTATTCCATGTACTTCATTATTCATTATAACTTTTATAAAATCCTTCAAACAGCAATTACAAATAGAATTCAGGAAACGATTTCTGAAATATAATTTTTTAGCAATTATTTTTGTTTCTCTGCTTTTTTTATTGCCAACAAAGACAAATGCGCAGGTTTCTTTGGATAAAGCAAAGCTCATTGCTAAAAATCATTACTGGAAATATTCATCAAAAACAATTCCTTACCAGGAAATAAAACCAGAGTTGATCCAAATACAAAAAGATGGCGACTTTATTAACTATTTTGCATTTAACATTAACGATAATCAGGGATTTGTAATTGTTTCAGGCGACGAAAACAAAAATCCGGTAATTGGCTATTCATTTAAAGGCAGTTTTACAATTACTGATGAAAATGCACCACCTGAATTTGTAAATATTATTAATCATAATTCAAGGAAACTGGATGAACTTAAATCCCTTGATATTCAAAATAAAAAAGTTTGGGAACAAATTACACAGAAGAATTTTCCTTTAGAAAATGAATTTGCAATTTCCGTTGTTGAGCCATTAATTAAATCAACATGGGGGCAGGGTGAATTTTATAATGATTCTGTTCCTGAATATGAAGGAAATCTAATGCCTGTAGGTTGCGTAGCTACAGCGATGGTTCAGGTTATGAATTATTATAAATATCCGCCTTTAGGTTCAGGTGAAAATTTTTACAGTAGCATACTTTACGGATACAATGTTCGGGCCAATTTTGGGCAAACTGAATATAACTGGGATAATATACCTGATCAACTTGAGAGTCCAAACAGTTCTGTTGCACAATTAAATTATCATGCTTCGGTTTCGGTTAATATGAATTTTACCCCTACTGCGAGTGGATCATCTGATGAAAAGGCCAGGAATGCTTTGATAAAGTATTTTAATTATTCATCTGATATTGATCGGATTTACACTGACTATTACGAAAGTATTGGAAATATCTGGAAAGACAGCTTAACAAATGAACTCAACAACAACAGGCCTGTAATCTTTTCCGGCGATACAGATAACGGTGCCGGGCATGCATTTATATGTGACGGATACCAGGACGAT
>JAFGGF010000239.1 GCA_016930735.1 Prolixibacteraceae bacterium | reverse complement strand
TAATGAAATACAACAAAATCATACAAATTTAGTTTTAATTCATCAAGGTTAAAATTATTTTTCATGCAACGATTATTTCCGTTTCTTTTTCAATTCTTCCCTGGTAGGGACAGGATCGTAACCATGTGTCCCCCAGGGGTGGCAGCGAAGAATACGTTTGGCACCCAGCCAGAATCCCATAAAAGGCCCATGAATTTTTACTGCCTGAACAGCATATTCCGAGCAGGTTGGATAATGCCTGCAGGAAGCCGGCGTTAAAGGTGAAATAGCATATTTATAAAAATAGACCGGAATCAAGAAAATCCAGCCCAAAAACCTTAAAATATATTTTGATAACCTCCGCATAAATTCAAATATATACAAAGCTACGATTATAAAAATTGTTCACGGGAATATCTGTTATTTAATTTGATATGTTTCAATCACCCGGGCATTGCCAGATGATCCCTATTTCGGAAGAATTTTCCAAAAAATCAGCCAAATCGATTGTGCCATAAACCAACTCACCTTTATCGTTGTAAATTCTGCAATGGCTGCACGACCAGTATCCGCAATAATAATGATAATAAAAGTTGTTGTTATAAGAGTATTTTGTAACAAAACAGGAGTAACATTCTTCATTGCTGTTTACTATTTCAGAAAGCCATACAGGAAGCTCTTCATTAAGCAAATCATCTTCTGATTCATTATTGCCGCACGAAAAAGCAAAAAACAGGAGGGTCAGAAAAAGCGGTACTATTTTATTCATAATGTAAAATTCAGGTTTTCCAATGTATAAAACCGTTTGGTTTTATTCATGACGAAAAAACCATTAAAAAAGTTGCTTAAAAAACAAAAGCGGTGGTTTCCTGCCACCGCTTCCCTCTTGAAAGACAAACAACTAATGACCTTCCCAACTTTGTAGCAATCAACAACCAATCAACCCCATTAAGTCCATAATACTATTTATACTACAAAGTCAACTTACAACTACGCACTGAATGTACGATTGTTTCAATATTTGTTTTTGTTTAACAATTTTTAACCTGCAGTTGAATGGTAATTTTTCTTTAGGAGTTTAGCATTATAAAAATAACAATCGCTGAGATAAATCGTTCAAAAATGTTAATGAGTTCTAAACAGATTGTTAACGACCCTGTTAAAATATTTTTAAGAAACAAAAATCGCAGGTATTTCTCGATATAATTCTATTTTTGTAATCCTGAAACCAATTAGCCTTTTAAGATTGGTATTTTTATTCTTCTCTTAATATATTGAGCTAACCGGTTAGAATACATTAATTATTACTATTTTGAAATAACAATCTGATGAAAAAGATATTTGCAATTCTGTTTCTCTTTGTACTTTCGTTCCAATCGTTAAATACAATAGCAAAAGATGATGATTCCGATTCAAAAGCCTATTTAAATTTTAATAAAAAAGAGGGAAAACCAAAGGTCTATATTGAAGGCATCCGGCTCGATTTTGACTACCTTCGAAGAAATATGCAGTTTGTCGATTTTGTCAACGAACCTGCAGTTGCTGATGTCCATATAATAATAACACAACGTGTTAATGGCGGAGGAGGAATGGTTTATTCAATGATGTATAATAACAGGACATTTGAAAACCTGAGTAATTATACTTTAACAACAACCTCTGCTTCAAGCGACACTCAGGATGAAAGGCGAAAAATTATTGCCGATGCCCTGAAAATGGGATTAATGCCATATGTAAATGAATCAGAAGTTGCCAGTAAAATGTCGATCCGTTACACTGGAAGGGAGGATGTCCCAAAAGCAAATATCGAGGATCCATGGAAACACTGGACATTCAGAAGCGATCTTAATGGCAGTCTTAACCTTGAAGAAAGCAGGAAAAGTTCTAATTACAGAATCAACCTCAGGGCAGATAAAGTTACGGAAGACTGGAAAATTAGAAATTACGGGCAGATGAGTGTATATACAAGTAAAGTAAAAGATATTACTGAAGATACTACTTATATAACTGAAAGAATTAGTAATAACCTATCAACGAGCGTTGTTAACAGTCTTACAGAACGATGGTCTGTTGGTGCTTTTTTAAGTTATTCAAACAGCAACTATACCAATATTGTATATTCAGTTTCGTTAAAGCCGGCAGTTGAGTATAATATTTTCCCCTGGGATATTTCTGACCGGAAAGTATTTACAATTGCCTATTACATAGGTCCGGAATGGAAAAAATATTACGAAGAAACCATTTACGATAAGCTTCAGGAAAGGCTTTGGGAACACTCTATAAGGCTTGACCTTCAGCTGGTTCAAACATGGGGTGAAATCCAGGCCGGATTAAACGCATCCAATTATTTGCACGATTTTACCAAAAACCGCGTAACATTGGATACTGAATTATCGATCCGTATTATCAGAGGATTTTCAGTAAATTTTGATTTGCGCGTTGAAAATATTCATGACCAGATTTACTTAGCTAAGGGTGAAGTTTCGCTTGAAGATATCCTTTTAAATAAAGTTCAGTTACCTTCTACATTCGGTGTGAATGCAGGAGTTGGTGTAAGAATACAGTTTGGATCTATTTATAACAACATTGTTAACAACAGGCTGTAAGGATTTATTCCATTTCTTAATTTTATTTAATGCCTTCAAAATTTAAAATGCCGTATTAATGCCGTAAGAAATATGCTTTAATGGTTGGAAAAATATTGCCTGATGCTGTAATTTTATATTGCATTAAATTTCTGACAAAATGAAACAGCCTGAATTGGGAAACCAGATTTCTGAAACCCGCAAAATAAAAGGGTACACTCAATTGGAACTGGCCGAAGAATGTAACGTCGATATCCGAACCATCCAACGAATTGAATCAGGAGAAGTTACTCCCAGGTTATTTACCCTCAGGATTATCAATGAAAAACTCGGAACCAATTTCGATTTAAACGGTGATTCCGGGATCGAAAAAATTGATGGTTCAAAAATGGCGATAAAAACTGGTTGGATATCCGGTATAGTTTTATTCCTTTTATTACCGGTAATGGTGATTGAAGCAGTTAATTTCCTCCGTCTGAACACTCATAATATGTGGCCCTTATTCCCGCTTATCATATACATATGTATCCATATTTTAAGTGTCGTATTTTTTTACAGAGCCATATTCCTGACAGGAAGTTATCTTAACAATGTATTACTGAAAGCAGGGGCAGTGATTACAATTGTTGTGGTCGCGCTGATGAATTTCAGCAAAATTATCCTCTTTTTTATTGGCCCGTCGATTCATGTTTATCTGAATGCCGTTCAGGGTGCATTTATTGGCGTAAGTACAATTATTGTTGGAACAGGATTTATGCTTATTAAAAAATTCCAGCCTTCACTGGCTCTGGCAATCGGTATCATTCAGATTATTACAGGAGTTTTTTATGTATTTGCCGGAATAATCGGGATTATTTTGGGTGCGATTTCCCTGGTACTCCAGATCATTTACCTGGCAATGCTTGAGAAAGAATTAAAAAGTTAAATTTTTTCACCTTCAAGCCAGCGTTTAAAATCTTTTACTTTTTCACGGGCTACAAGGAAATCATCATCATTTGCCTGTTCAATTTTTAATTTAAGCCTTGAATTACTGTAAGCGATAACATCTTTTACTGAAGTTAAAGAAATAAGGTACTTCCTGTTAATCCTGAAGAATTGATCCGGGTCAATCATTTCTTCAATAATTTCAAGGCTTTGGTCAATCAGATAATCTTTGCCGTCGGCACATTTTATAAAGGTACCTTTCTGAAAACTGTAAAAATACCGGATCAATTTTACCTCAATAATCCGTAAATGAGTTCCGATTTTTACCAGGAATCTTTCCTTATAGTTTTTATGTTTTAATGAAGTTACTATTTCATGCAGCATCTGAGGTGTAACATTTGAAGTCTTTGGCAAACTCAGGCTGTCAAATTTGATGAGTGCTTTTTCCAGTTCACTCCGTTCGATTGGTTTTAACAAATAATCGATGCTGTTTACCTTAAAAGCCTGAATAGCATACTGGTCGAAAGCAGTAACAAAAATTACCGGTTTTTTAAAATCAACCTGTTTAAAAATATCAAAACTTAGTCCATCTCCCAGTTGTATGTCAAAAAAAGCCAGGTCGGGCATTTCATTGTTTTTAAGCCACTCTACAGTTGACTGTACTGTATCGCAAACAGCAAGTATTTCGGTACCAGTCCGGAGTGCTGAAAGGTGTGCTGCCAACTGGGCAGCAGCCAAAGGTTCATCTTCAACTATCAATACTTTCATACAGGTTGGTCAATTAATATCAATGGAAGTTTTACCCTGAAATATTTTTCATTTTGTGTTATAACAACTTCTTTCCCTGTAAGGAATTCATACCTGCCGGCCAGGTTTTTTAAGCCTGTCCCACTTCCTGCCTCAGTTACATTTTTAGGCTGGCTGTTATTTTCGACAATCAGTTCATAATCATCGGTAATAGCGATAACAATGCTTAACGGATTTGCCTGTGAAATTTCATTGTGTTTAATTGCATTCTCAACCAAAGTCTGAAGCGAAAGCGGGATTACATTTCCCTTAATATTTTCATTTGCAATTATTTCAACCTCAAGTGATTTGCCAAACCTTATTTGTTGCAGGTATATGTATTTCCTGACAAATTCGATTTCTTCTTTTAACGATATAATATCCTGATCTTTAAAATGTAAAACATCGCGGTAAAAATGTGAAAGTCCCCTTGTAAATTCTTTTGCCTTTTCAGTATCAATATCGATTAATGAACCAAGAATATTCAGGCTGTTAAACAGGAAATGCGGATTAACCTGGTTTTGTAAAACCTGATATTTTAATGAAAGTGCTTCACTTTTTATTTTTTCAGATTCGCTGACCTGAAAGCGCCATGCCTTAAAAAACGATATGGCATAAATTATAGCAGCGATGATTACAAAAATCACATATTCTGAAATGATTGTACCTTTGTTAAAAATCCAGAAATTATCCCATTCCTGATGCTCAAAATAAATAAACCAAAACCAGTTTACTGTAAAAATTACTGTGCTTGAATAAATCAGGTGCATTAATAAAGCCAGAAGAACACTCTTAAATGGTTTCCTGATCCAATCAATAAAATGCTTCTCAAACCAACCAAACAGGTACCCGTTGGCAAATAATGGCAAACCAAGGCTTAAGGAATAACCGGCATTCCACAAATACCTGGAAAAGGGTGCATTTAAAGAACCACCCATAAGCACCATGGTAAGAATTCCGATTGCAATTGAAACAACGATTGCAATAATCCAGTTTGCCAGAGTTTGTTTTATCATTTTAAATAATTTGTTAAAAGATACACTTTGTTATTTTAAAACCAAATAAGGGAGTTAACAAATTAGATGATTATTTTAATCGGTTGTTCCACACTGAGCCAATACCTCTGCATTATGTTCGGCGCCCCAGGTTGGCATCAGGTCGTTCGCAGGTGTATTATTTTCAAACATTTTAGCTGCTTTTTCAAGCAGAGGTTTGGCATTTTTTGCACCACCACCAAATGCTTCAGGGGTATAAAAAATATTAGTCCCTTTAAGGTAATATACCCTCGGATTTTCAGGATTTAATTTCTCAGCTGTTGCAATACTTTCATTCGCTAAAGTAGAATATTTCATCCCCATCGACATATCGGTAATGCGAAGTTGATAAATATGTGCCTGGAGTACATTGATTTCAGAGTCGCTGAACCCTTTATTTATAACTTTGTCCAGTTCGGACTGAGCCATATCAAGGTATTTATGAATTTCTTTGGAATCCATATTCCCAAAATAAGTTGTACGCAGGTAGCAAAATGATGCATAATAACC
>JAFGGF010000238.1 GCA_016930735.1 Prolixibacteraceae bacterium | reverse complement strand
GGACTGGGTGAAATTGAAGAATTTGTTGCCAGCAGTGCTTACAGTTACATTGCAGGATCAACAAACGACTACAATGAAATTCTGGCTTTGCACGAAAAAGCTGTTATTAATTTTCCGAATGCAGAAATCATTGCATTTAAAAACGGAAGGTTGATAAAACTGGATCGGGCAATCAGGAAAATGAGTAAATAATCATGTTTTGTTTATAACTTTAAACGATAATTTAAACAGAATCTGAAATCATAAAATTCTATTGTACGCTCTATCAGTACATTAGAGTCATTTGTCTGAAAATCAGTAATTTAAAAAAAATAAAAATATTTTAATTTTTAAACCTCTGATTAAGAATTTAATAGAATAAAATTGAAAAAGTCAAGGCCTAAACCATTTTTTTTTATAGATTTTTTTCACAACTTTTGTTATGGGAAACCATTAGGGAATTAATTTTTGTCGAACCTCTTAATCCTGCTTAGAAAAATGAGCAAAGAGCATTGGATTGCATGGGAAAAGTGTCTTTCAATTATAAAAGACAATGTGCCATCAAGTAGTTATAAAACATGGTTTGAACCGGTAGAACCGGTCAGGCTTGAAGAAAAAGTATTAACCATTCAGGTTCCAAGTGCTTTCTTTTATGAATACCTTGAGGAACAGTTTATTGATATTTTACGAAAAACACTTCGCAAAGTACTTGGACCGGGTGCAAAACTCGAATACAATGTTGTGATAGGAAGTAACAAAAAGGAATCTCCCTATACTGTTAAGTACCCTACTGTAAGTAGTAACAAACTTGAAAACAAACCATTGTCTATCCCGCTAAAATCAGAAGAACGAGCAGCTATAAAAAACCCATTTATAATTCCCGGTATTCAGAAATTGCATATTGACCCACAACTGAAGCCTGACAATACATTTGAAAATTTCGTTGAAGGTGACTGTAACCGCTTGGCCCGAAGTGCTGGTTATGCAGTGGCACAAAATCCCGGAGGCACAGCATTTAATCCATTAATGATTTATGGGAATTCAGGATTGGGTAAAACCCATCTGGCCCAGGCTATCGGGATTGAAGCAAAAGAAAAATTCCCGGATAAAGTGGTTTTATATGTAAATGCCAATAAATTCCAAACCCAGTTTACTGAAGCTACAAGGAATAATAACCGCAATGATTTCCTGAATTTTTATCAAATGATTGACATCCTGATACTGGATGATGTACATGAGTTTGCAGGAAAAGAAAAAACCCAGGAAACCTTTTTCCACATTTTTAACCAGTTGCATCAATCGGGAAAACAATTAATCCTTACATCTGATAAACCTCCTATCGAACTGAAGGGGATGGAACAAAGGTTGCTTTCGCGTTTTAAATGGGGATTAACTGCCGACCTTGTTGTACCCGATTTTGAAACCAGAATGGAGATACTCAGACGGAAAGTATATAAAGACGGGCTTGAACTCGAAGATGAAGTATTGGAATACATCGCATCACATATTACAAATAATGTCAGGGAACTTGAAGGTGCATTGGTTTCATTGCTTGCACAGTCGATGCTTAATAAAAAGGAAATAACACTTGACCTGGCCAGTAAGTTGATAAATAAGCTGGTAAAAAATTCAAAACGGGAACTTTCCATCGAGTATATTTCCAAGGTAGTTTGCGATTATTTCAGCATGCCTGTTGAATCGCTCCAGGCAAAAACCCGGAAAAGGGAAATTGTACAGGCCAGGCAGATAGCCATGTTTTTTTCAAAAAGCCTGACAAAATATTCATTGGCAAGCATTGGTGCACAAATTGGAAATAAAGACCATGCCACAGTACTGCATGCATGTAAAACAGTTACAAACCTAAAAGATACGGATAAAAATTTCAGGCAGTTTGTAGAGGATATTGAAAAGAAATTAAAAATGTAATCAGGCAGGTTTTTACCTGCCTTTTTTATGTGAATTATCCACATAATGAAAGATACATATCAAACCATTGAAAAAATATCAGAAGGCCTTTTTAAAGATAAAGGAAGCAAATTTATATCCTATGCCTATCCGATAACCAATGAGGACCAGGTTAAAGAAATTCTGACTGAAATAAAAAAATCACATCACAGTGCCCGGCACCATTGTTATGCATGGCGCATGGGAACCGAAAATATTACTTTCCGTGCAAACGACGACGGAGAGCCATCTTCAACAGCTGGCAAGCCTATTCTTGGGCAATTGCTTAGCTATGACCTGACCAACATTCTGATTGTGGTTGTCCGGTATTTTGGAGGGACTTTGCTGGGTGTAAGCGGATTAATCAATGCTTATAAAAGCGCTGCCGCTGATGCAATTAACAATAATAATATTATTGAGAAAAAAATTGAAGCTGTTTTTGAAATCCAATTTTCATATAATGAACTAAACAGTGTGATGCAAATTTTAAAAAACGAAAACATAAATCAATTAACAACCGATTTTAAAGAATCATGTATGATCCGTTTTTCAGTTCGAAAATCAGATGCAATAAGAGTAAACAGGCTATTTGAAGATTTTTACGGTGTTAAAATTACATTAATAAACTGATAAATCTCATGTTAATAATTTGCTGATAAAAACCAGGCCTGAAATCTGTAAATACCAACATGTTCAATTATTTTTGAAATATGATGAAATGCCAATTCAATAATCATTTTCTTCCGTCTGGCAGAAAATCACACCTGAAAATTTTTCCCGTTTCCCGGCATTTTATCGGATATTTATTGAACCATATAATAGTTCAACTATTTCGAAAAAGAAGCACTTTTTCAAGTTTTAAAAACCAACATTTGCCAATTGGAAATGTTGGTTTTTTTTTTGTGCAAAATCATGGAAAGCAGAATTTAAAATTCTACAATTAATATAATATGAAAAAAGACCTGATATCAATTACCGATTTTACAAAGGATGAATACCTGCGTATAATGGAATTGGCAAAAGAATTTGAAGAAAATCCAAATCAGGATTTATTAAAGGGGAAAGTAGTTGCTTCCCTTTTTTTTGAGCCATCAACTCGTACCCGGTTAAGTTTTGAAACTGCAATCAGCCGTCTGGGTGGGCGCATAATAGGTTTTGCTGATCCCGACAGTTCAAGTGCAACCAAGGGAGAGACACTACATGATACAATTAAGATGGTAAGTAATTATGCCGACCTGATTGTTATGCGGCACCCACTGGAAGGAGCCGCTCGTTATGCTGCCGAAATTTCAAGTGTTCCTGTATTGAATGCCGGCGACGGGGCAAATCAGCACCCTACGCAAACCCTCCTTGATATGTACTCAATCGTAAAAACACAGGGGACTCTCGACAACCTGAATATTTTTATGGTTGGCGACCTTAAATATGGAAGGACGGTACATTCGTTGTTGCAGGCTATGTCTGAATTCGAAAATCCGATATTTAATTTTATTGCACCCGATATATTACAAATGCCAAGGGCTTATAAACTCCATCTGGAGGAAAAGGGGATCAGATATTTCGAACATGAAGAATTTACAGATATTATAAGTGAAGCAGACATTATTTACATGACCCGGGTCCAGAAAGAAAGATTCTCTGATCCGATTGAATACGAAAAAGTTAAAAATGTTTATATCCTCCAGAATTCAATGCTGGCAAATACCAAACCAAATTTAAAGATTCTGCACCCGCTTCCACGTGTAAATGAGATCAGCACCGATGTTGACAAAAATGAAAAAGCATATTATTTTGATCAGGCAAGGAATGGTGTTTTTGCACGCCAGGCAATAATTGCCCATACTATGAACCTTAAATAATCGATGGCCATGACAGATGATATAAAAAAGAAACTGAAATTAAAGGTAAGTGCAATAAAGGATGGAACCGTAATCGACCATATTCCGGCTGCCAGCCTGTTTAAAGTAATAACAATTCTGGGGCTTGATAAAATTAAAAACCAGATAACCTTTGGAACCAACCTCGATAGTAACAAACTCGGGCAAAAAGCAATCATTAAGGTTTCAGATATTTATTTTGAAAACGACGAAATAAATAAAATAGCTTTAATTGCCCCTAATGCTAAACTGAATATTATAAAAGACTATGAAGTTGTTGAAAAGAAAGTAGTTGAGATTCCTGACAGGATAGTTGGTATCGTAAAATGTTTTAATCCGAAATGTATTACTAACAACGAAGAAATAACCACTTGTTTTAGGGTCGTCTCAAAAGAACCAATTGCATTGAAATGCAGGTATTGCGAGAAAATAACCGGTGCAGAACAAATCTCAATGAAATAAAATACAGGAAATCCTAAAAAAATTATTCAGGATTGCAGGAAATTTGATTGATTTCCTATATTTGCATCGCAATTCGGAAAGTGAAGATTTATTGCAAATTGCCCAGATGGCGGAATTGGTAGACGCGCTGGTTTCAGGGACCAGTGTTCGCAAGGACGTGCAGGTTCGAGTCCTGTTCTGGGCACTGTTAAACTTAGATAACTAATTAAATTACATAAAGTTATCTAAGTTTTATTTTTTCTTGCTGTAACACTACTGAAACTTTTTTAATCTGTATATAAATTACGGTGTAACCCATCACCCCATTTCCACCACATTTTACCCAAAATTAAATACCAGCTCACATATAATATATAGCTTTAATCAATCAAATTGGTCGATGCTTTCCAATAATTTTCGATAGCATTTATAATGTAAATATTACAATTCCCGGCTCACTTACATATTGTTATTTTATCCGGTTACTCTTTTCTTTGTTC
>JAFGGF010000237.1 GCA_016930735.1 Prolixibacteraceae bacterium | reverse complement strand
ATGTCCCTGTTCATTTCCTTAATTCGCGACAACCAGTACAACCCTTCATTTCCTGTATTTACTCCGGCCGAAAAATTCATATCCAGTAAAACAATCCCAAATTCCCCGGTTTCAAGAAGCGAGGGCAACAGATTTGGATTTGTAATTGTTCTGATATTTAAAAAGATGTCCTGAAGAAGGATTTCCAGGGCACTTAAAATACTTCTGTTATCATCGACAATTAATATATTTCCTTTAGCCATCCTTGGTGATTTTTTAAAGAATCTGATCCAAAGTTATGATGCCTGAAACTCATATCAAATAATGTGTAAAAATATTTTACACATTTTGTAAAGAAAATTGACAAAAGAAGAAAAATTTTATTAAAATTTGAGATTTAATACACTGTATTTTAGCAGCTTGCAAGTTATGGCATTTTTTTGGCACATAAAAGGCCATGCAAATTGTTCAAAAAATGAGAAAACGATTATTTATTCTGACGATTTTAACTTTGTTCTTTTATTCAAACGGGATGGCACAAAAAGTATGGACCATCGAAGACTGTGTCAATTTTGCGGTAAGGAATAACCTGAATATTGAAAAAAGTGAACTCCAAAATTCTATCAACAAAGAAAATTTTAATCAATCAATTCGGAATTTACTTCCAGGGGTACAGGCCAGTTCCGGAAGCGGTTTGAGTTTTGGTAAAACAGTTGATCCGACAACCTATGATTTTGTCAACCAACAGTTTTTTTATTCAAATTATTCTTTGGGTGCAAGTGTCACAATTTTTGATGGTTTTACACAACTAAATACCATTTCGTATAACAAATTGAATTATCTGGCGGGATTGAAGGATGAAAGCCAGCAAAAAAACGATCTGGCATTTTCAGTCCTTTCTGATTATTTTAATGTTTTATTTTATCAGGGATTACTTTCCATTGCAAAAGAACAGAAAGAATTATCGGAAATGAACCTCAAAAAAGCCAGGGTAATGTTTGATTCCGGACTGAATTCAAAAAGCGACCTACTTGAAATGGAATCACGGCTTGCTACTGAAGAATTGTATGTAATTCAAACCCGGAATCAGGTAAATACTTCTCTTCTTCAACTGGAACAGCATATGAATTATAAAGGAGAAGATCCTTTGGTTCTTGAAAGTAATACGGTAGAAAATAATATTGCAGGATCAGTTACAGGTATCGATTCTGTTTACAATCAGGCCCTAAATTCCAATCCGGGGCTAAAAGCAGCCAAGTTAAGAAAAATGGCTGCTGAAAAAAATCTGTCTATTGTTAAAGGGCAGTTTTTACCAAGCCTGAGTATGTCAGGAGGTTATAATTCAAATTACGCTAAATTAAAGGGTAGCGAAAATGCTGAATCATTTAAAGATCAATTTAAGAACAATGCATCACAATCTGTTTCGATGTCACTGACTATTCCTGTTTTTTACAAATGGAGTGTCAGGTCACAGGTTAAAAGAGCCAAACTGGGTTTGTCACAGGCTCAAAAGGATGTTGACCTGGAACAACAGCAACTGTATCAGGAAATAGAAATGAACTTTAATGAGATGTTGGCACTTTCAGCAGAATATGAGCAGATGATTAAACAATGGGAAGCTTCAAAAATTGCTTATCAGGCAGCTGAAAAGAAACTTGCACAGGGGTTGATCGATCCGGTTTTATTTTATGAATCAAAAAACTTAATGGCTCAGGCCGAAAGTAATGTTTTAAGAACCAAACTGACGTTTGAACTTAAAAAACGTACTATTGATATTTTTATAGGGAAGCCAATTTATACAGAAGATTAATTTGTAAGTAACTTATTTTAAATATAACAGTCTTAAAAGAAACAATATTATGGGAATGGATAGAAAAATAGAGAAGAAAAAAGGTATCAGGCCAAAGCATATCATTTATGCAGTTGTTGCGATAGCTTTTATTCTCTTATTGGTTAAAATCGTAAAAGATTCAAACATAACAACATATAAAGTTGACCGTGAAAAGATTACCATTGAAGAAGTTCAACGAGGAGAGTTCAATGATTATATCCGTACCAATGGTACTGTAGAGCCAATCTCAACTATTTACCTTGACGCTGAAGAAGGTGGTCAGGTAAAAGAACTGATCATAGAGGAGGGTTCTGATGTAAAAAAAGGAGATGTAATATTGATCCTGGAAAATCGTCAGTTATATCAGGAGATTATGAACAGTGAATCGAACCTGGCGCAAAAACAAAATATGTTGCGCACAACCCGTATCAATTTTGAAACAGAAAGAATTGGTTCAAAACGTTCGCTCCTTAATTCTGATTTTGATATCATTAAAAAGAAAAGGAATTACGAACAGCAAAAGGCTTTGTACGAAGATGAACTGGTCTCGAAAGAAATTTATCTACAGGCTAAAGAGGATTATGAGTTAGCAGCTCAGTTGCAGGTAATTAATAAAATGAAAATGGAAAATGATTCGATAATCAGGGAAACAGAAATGATTGTGCTGGAACAGGACCTTGAAAAGATGCAGCAAACACTTGCCCTGGTATACGAAAGGTTGGATAACCTGAATGTAAAAGCACCTGTTGACGGACAGTTGGGAATGCTGGATGCCGAAATCGGGCAGAGTATTGGCAGGGGGACACGGATCGGGCAGATTAATGTCCTGACAGATTATAAAATTGAGGCTTTAATTGATGAACACTATATCGACAGGGTCAGGCCAAATTTAAGTGCAACTTTCGAAAGGCAGAACAGTCTTTTTAATCTGAGGGTAAAAAAAGTGTATCCTGAGGTCCGGAATTCACAGTTCCAGATTGACCTGGTATTTACTGATGAACGTCCTGATAATATCCGTACCGGCCAAACCTATTACATCAACCTGCAGTTGGGCCAGCCGGAACAGTCGTTGCTGGTGAGCCTCGGAGGTTTTTTTAACAGCACGGGCGGGCAGTGGATTTATGTATTGGATCCTTCCGGCGAATTTGCAACCAAAAGGGATATCCGGATCGGACGCAAAAATCCGAAATATTACGAAGTATTAAGCGGGCTGGAAGCAGGAGAACAGGT